>JAAZOA010000225.1 GCA_012798055.1 Syntrophomonadaceae bacterium
ACAAGGTGGAAAAACTGCTGAAAAGAGCGGGCCTGGAACAAGCTATAGCCGAACGGGACCTGGTGGCGATCAAGCTCCACTTCGGCGAACCGGGTAATCTGGCCTACATCAGGCCGCCCTATCTGCGCCGGACGGTAGATATCATCAAGAAACTGGGCGGCCGCCCCTTCTTGACCGATGCTAATACACTCTATGTAGGCCAGCGTTCGAATTCGGTGGATCACCTGGAAGCAGCCATACAGAACGGGTTTGATTATGCAGTGGTAGGAGCCCCGCTGATAATTGCCGACGGGCTTACCGGGAAAGATTATGTAAAAGTACCCATCGGGGGCGTGCATTTCCAGGAAGTAAACATTGGTAGTGCGGCCTATCACGCGGATGCCATGGTGGTCATGAGTCATTTCAAATGTCATGAACTGACCGGCTTCGGAGGCGCGATCAAAAACATCGGGATGGGACTCGGTTCGCGCAGCGGCAAACAGCAGATGCATTCCGATGTCCTGCCCAAGGTGAAGGATGACAAATGTACCGGCTGCGCCAAATGCAGCGAGTGGTGTCCGGCAAACGCCATCAGCATGCAGCCCTGGCAGGGCAATAAAAAGGGGCAGAAGGCGGTGATCGATGACCAGAAATGCTGGGGCTGCGGTGAATGCGCGGTGACCTGCCTATTCGACGCCATCCGTATCAATTGGCGGACCACCCCGGAAGCCTGCCAGGAAAAAATGGCTGAATATGCTCTGGGAGCCATACATGGGAAAGCTGGAAAAGTCATCTATATCTCATTTGTGATGGACATCAGCCCGGAATGTGACTGCTACGGCTACAACGACCATCCTATCGTGCAGGACCTGGGCATACTGGCTTCGACTGATCCGGTGGCCCTGGATGCAGCCTGTGCGGATTTGGTAAATTCCATGCCGGGGATGCCCGGATCGATGGTTGAGGGCATGGGCCCCGGCGAGGACAAGTTCGCCCGGGTGCATCCCGGCATCGACGGCAGGGCCCAGTTGGAGCACGGCGAGAAGATAGGATTGGGCCAGATGGCCTACCAATTGGTATCGGTATGAGCGGCAGCCGGCAATAATCGCTGCACCGTCGGGCGCGTTAGATCTTCGGAGATGAGGCGGAAAATGAATATAGTTCTGGTGGGCATGCCCGGGGCAGGCAAGAGTACTATGGGCGTGTTGCTGGCCAAAGCATTGGGTATGGACTTCGTGGATACGGACATTTTGATCCAGCAGCATGAAGGCAGGCTCTTGCAGGATATAATCAACGAGGATGGGATCGAGAAATTCCTGACCGTTGAGGAACAAGCTGTAGCCCAGCTTCAGCTGGAAAACTGTGTGATAGCTACCGGCGGAAGCATCATCTACTCGGAAAAAGCCATGCACAACCTCCGCCAGGGGGGCAAGATTTTTTACTTGGATGTTCCCTATGCACAAATCGAACAGAGACTCAAAAACATAGCCACCAGGGGCATTGTAATGCAAAAAGGCAAAAGCCTCAGGGAAATATATAACGAAAGGGTCCCCCTTTACATCAGGTACAGTGATGAAATCATAGCTTGCGCCGATCAAAGGATTGAGGATTGTGTCCGGGAAATGGTGCGGAGAATAATGAATAAGGTTTCATCCAGTAACCGCTGGTGATCTCGCTGCGGCATCCTCACCAGCCCCCCTAGCCGAAGATTCGGATAATGATTGGGTGATTTTGGGACGCCAGATATGCGGGCAGGATTAGCTTGCAAGATAAAACCCGCCCACAGGCGGGTTTTATCTTCTGCCGAGTCCTATGCTGGGCTTTTTATCGGTTACTCCTGCGCCAGATGTTCATTTTCTGAGCTTCTTCGACTAGTTGATCCCTAAGCTCAGGATGAGCGATATTGATCAGGGCCTCTGCCCGCTGCCAGGTAGATCGGCCAGCCAGGTCGGCAATGCCGTGTTCAGTCACTACGCAATGGGTAAGAGAACGAGGCACTGTTACGATTGAACCCGGTACCAAAGTTGGCACAATACGGGATTTGAGGTTTCCATCCCGGTCGGTGTAGGAGGAATTGCAGCAAATATAGGAACTGCCTCCCTCAGACAAATAAGCCCCGGTAGCGAAATCGAGCTGCCCGCCGGTGCCGCTGATCTGACGGATTCCTGCGGATTCCGAAGAAACCTGGCCAAAAAGATCTACTTCCAGGCAGGCATTGATGGACACGCTGCGGGGATTTTGCGCGATCAACCTGGGATTATTGGTATATCCGGCCGGGTAAGTTATGCAGGAAGGATTATGGTCCATCCAGTCATAAAGAAACTGACTTCCTGCCGCGAAGGTAAAGGTAGACTTGCCTCTGTCCACACCTTTCCTGCGGTTGGTTAGTTTACCCGCTTCATGCAGGTGATAAAAAGCATCTGCCAGCATCTCCGAGTGGCAGCCCAGATCTTTGATATCCGATTCAGCCAACATGGTGCCCACGATATTAGGCAGGCCGCCAATACCCAACTGAATGCAAGCTCCATCAGGAATCAGGGGGACAATGTGGCCGGCTATCAGCGTGTCTATATCGGTGGGAGGTACTACTGGAATTTCCTCCACCCTGGATTCGGCTTCTACGACATAATCAACCTCGGAAATATGAATGCACTCTTCGGCTCCCCCCATGGCCCAGGGAAGCCTTTCGTTTACCTCCACCACCACCTGCTTCGCCGCCTCCATGATGGAACGCAGGGAAGAACAAGCGCAGTGTAGATTAAAAAAACCGTCCTTGTTCATTGTAGTGACCCTGAACATAGCTACATCAACCAAATCTTTAATACTCTTTTGATAATATAAGCCCTGGTTACTGAAAACCATAGGCTGGTGATAAGCCCGGCCGCTATCATGCAGTTTGCGATCATATCCGGAAAAGTACCAGGCATTCAGAGCAAATACTTCACCGTGCGGATCGGCTTCGATACAGGCTTCAGGACTTAGACTAAGGACGTGGCGCAGGTTGATGTCTCTTAATTCTTCCTTGCGAAGCGACAGGGCTTTGTCGAGAGCTACCGGCTTGGAGTGCCCGAAGCCCCAATCTACCCAGTCCCCGCTCTTGACTATCTTTACGGCCTCCTCCGGGCTAACTAGTTTCGCTCGATACTCGTCTATGTAACTAATACCCATTCCCCTCCCTTATTCAATATTGCGGTTGCCACTACTGGGCTTTGAGCTGATTGGATAATGAACATATGCCTGATACTATAATACTATATATTCTATCCAATATTTAACCACAATATTCATATCAATCAGGTTTGCGTCAAAAGAGAGACCCGGCCAAAAAAGCTGGTATAGCTGGATGCCACCACAAAGCCAATGTGTTGATAGCTTCATGACCCGGCATAAGGAATACAGTGATTGTGTTCCTGAAGTGCATTGGGATTACTCAGCTGTATAACCTGACCGATATTCCTTCAGACAGTCGGGACACAAATACATTGGACATATTTCGGCGCAGCATCCAATATCGACTATGTAGAAGGTAGCACATTCCTGGCAAATGTGGATCTGGCATTCAAAACACTTAACTGAAGCTGGATTTATCCGGCAAATCATACAGGTCATTAATATCCCCCTTCCCCTGCTGCGGACAGCTTAACATACTGTGGCAAAATCCGGCAAATCTCATTTGAGAGACGGCATATGTAGGGTTGCTTAGACAAAAGCGACCATGGGCATAACATTGTTCGTCCCTTTGCCCGAATTCAAGGGACCATCAGTTTGAGGTGCTGGTGAAGGTCGATATTAAGATTGGCATCATCCTTGCATAAATTATCTGCTATAATGTAGATGGGAAAAACCGGGGCAAGTTTGGCTGATCATCTCCGCATCAGAAGGGAGTAGAGCGGTGACTGAGGAAAACAATGGTTTGCATGTATTAATAATCACCGGATTGTCCGGGGCAGGCAAGACCCAGACCATCAATTGCCTGGAAGATATGGGCTATTACTGCGTTGATAATATGCCCCCTGCTTTGCTGCGCAAATTTATTGACCTCAGCCTGCAATCTGAAGGCAAGATCGACAAAGTAGCCCTGGTGATCGATGTGCGGGGCGGGGACTTCTTCCATAATCTCTCCCAGTCCCTATTCGAATTGGAGGAGAGCCACCTGGCTTATGAAATACTTTTCCTGGAGGCATCGGACGAAGTCCTGGTGCGCCGCTTCAAGGAGTCCCGGCGCAGGCACCCCTTGGCTCCAGGGGACCGGTTGCTGGATGCGATCCGCATGGAACGCAACGTCCTGGCTGAGCTGCGGGGACGGGCCAATGTTATCCTCGATACTTCAGGCACAACTCCCCGCCAGCTGAAGGAAAAGCTCACCGATCTATACAGCGGCAGCGAAAATGACGGATTCACCATCAATGTGGTGTCTTTCGGCTATAAGATGGGGATTCCTCTGGATTGCGATCTCATGATGGATGTCCGTTTCCTGCCCAATCCTTTCTATGACCCGCTTATGACCAAACAGACCGGTGAAGATGAAGATGTGATCCGTTATGTGCTGGGCTCGGAGATAACCAAATCCTTTGCCCGGCGTTATTTGAACCTGCTCAAATTTCTGATCCCGCATTATATCAGGGAGGGCAAGACCAACCTGGCTATTTCCATTGGCTGCACCGGTGGGCAGCACCGTTCAGTGGTCCTGGCGAATTATATCGGGCAGCAGCTTAAAAATGCGGGCTATAAAGTGATCGTCCGCCACCGGGATATTGCCAAACACCAGGTGGAGCCATAGATGAGCTTTGCCACTGATGTCCGCAATGAGCTGGCCAGGGTGCTCCCTGAACGCAAATGCTGCCAGAAGGCCGAGCTGGCTGCATTGCTAAGCCTGCGGACCAAGCTTGAACCCGGAGCGGGAGGAGGCATGACCCTGCGCACAACAGCAGAGAGTGCGGCTACTGCCAGGAAGATATATTCATTGCTGAAGGAAACCTATGGCCTGTCATCCACGGTGAGTGTCCTGGAAAAGAAGAGGTTCAAAAAGTCAAGGCATTATGGAGTAGAGGTGGTGCTGCAGCCGGGAGAAGGCCAGGAACTGCTGGATGATCTCGGTTTAACCGATGCTGCTCACAGGAGAGCCATTCGGCCGGCCCTGGTCAACAAGAACTGCTGTAAGCGGGCATACCTGCGGGGAATATTCATAAACCGCGGATTTATCAACCGGCCCGAAGGGGCTTATCACCTGGAGTTGGTGTTCTCCGACACTCGCCTGCCGGCCGAGGTTCAGAAGCTGATGCACAGGCTGGGGCTGGAGGCCAAGATCAGTGAGCGCAAGAACAGCCTGTTGATCTACCTGAAGGAAAGCGAGAAAATCGTGGATTTCCTGCGCCTGGTAGAAGCCAGCCATGCACTATTGGCATTTGAGAATGTGAGGATAGTCAAGTCCATGCGCAACCAGGTCAACCGGCAGGTGAACTGTGAAACCGCCAACCTGGCCAACACCGTTGATGCTTCGGTTCGTCAGGTAGAAATGATAGAGAGATTACTGGCCAAGGTTGGCCTCAAAGGCCTGCCTCCCAGCCTGCGGGAACTGGCCCTGTTACGTATCGAACACCCGGACAGCACCTTTAAGGAAATCGGAATGCTGCTCGACCCGCCCCTCAGCAAATCAGGAGTAGCTTACCGCATGAAAAAACTGGAGAACCTGGCCGCCGACTTACTTGATTTATAGGTATGTGAGGGACGCAATGAAACTGACTAATGAGATATACCTGGAGCAACAACAAAAGCTGATCATGACGGCCGAACTGCGGCTGGCAATCGCCATCCTGCAGATGTCGACCCTGGAGCTGGATGAATACACCCAGCGGGAACTGGAAGAAAATCCGCTCCTGGAACAGAAGGAACCCGAGGATCATGCTGCAGATAATCTCGGCGACATGGCTGGCGAAGAGAAGGCAGGCGAAGCTGAGAACGGCAACAGTCCGGAAGAGTGGATGGAATATTTCCATGACCGGGATATAGGCCTGGCAGTCAATGAAGGTGCCAGCAAATCTTTTGACAACTTCCTGACCCAGCGCCCCACCCTCTATGAACACCTATCGTTTCAGCTGAATCTTACCTGTGAAGACCCTGCCGAACTGGAAATCGGACAATATATCATCGGCAACATCGATTCCCAGGGCTATCTCTGCGTGGATGTGGCTGAAATCGCGGCGGCAACCGGTGCGGAAACAGCAACGGTGGAGCGGGTCCTGGCTGTCGTCCAGACCTTTCACCCCCATGGAGTGGGAGCGCGTAATCTCAAGGAGTGCCTGCTGATCCAGTTGCACCATTATGGCAAGCAGAATGATTTGGTTGAAGCCATAGTCAACCGGTTCATGGACGAATTGGCTTACGGCAAAGTCACCAGAATAGCCCAGGCCCTGGGAACTACCGTGCAGAACATCCAGGAAGCCTGCGATCTTATCCGTACCCTGGATCCCAAACCCGGACTGCAGTACAGCCCCAACGATGAGGTGAAATACATCATCCCCGATGCCCTGGTGGAAAAAGTCGAAGGAGAATATGTGGTGGTGATGAATGACAGCGCCTCCCCGCGGCTGGTAGTCAACCAGCTGTACGAGAACATGCTGCGCAATCCAGGCAATTTTTCCCCGGAAGCAAAAAAATACCTGGAAGAGAAGATGGGTTCGGCTATTTGGCTGATCCGCAGCATAGAACAACGCCGTAAGACCCTTGATAAAGTAATCCGCTGCATCGTCGATATCCAAACCGAATTCTTCGACAAGGGCATCAAACACCTGAAGCCCCTAAATCTCCGACAGGTAGCGGATATGATCGGAGTCCACGAATCCACCGTCAGCCGGGCTACCTCCAAAAAATATATCCAGACCCCCCAGGGACTCTTCGAGCTGAAATATTTCTTCGGCAGCGGGGTAGAGGGTTCGGGAGCCAGCGAGCGGATCTCGTCCAAAAGCATCAAACGCATGCTGGAGGAAATAATCAGCGGGGAAAACAACAGCCGTCCGCTGAGCGATCAGACCATAGTCGAGATCCTTAAATCCAGGGGCATAAAGATATCCCGGCGCACGGTGGCCAAATATCGCCAGGAGATTGGCATATCATCCACCACCGCCCGCAAAAGATACTAATATAAAATTTACAGATTAGACCTCATAATAAGATCAATGTGCTATAATAATTGTGTTGGTCGAGGTTGAATCCAATTCCCATTCGAATCCAGTGGGACAAAATTGTCCCTATATTACAAAATAGTCCCGAGGTAATTATGGATAAATTGTTCGCGGTCTTGGAGCGTTTTGCGCCGGAGGTTATGGAACTGATGACCACCCGCTACCAGATCCTCAGACAGGTGCATCATAACCAGCCCATCGGCCGGCGCCAGTTGGGGAGAAATGTGAACTGCAGCGAGAGAACGGTGAGAGCGGAGATCGATGTGCTGAGAGTACGCGGCGCTTTACAGACCACCCCGGCGGGCATTTATCTGACTCCCTACGGGGAAGAACTCCTGCGGGACATTGACCAGTTTGCGCCCTGGCTGTTCAACATCCAGATCTTGGGCGAGAAACTCAAGGAAAGGTTTGGGCTGGAAGAAGTCATCGTGGTCCCCGGGGATTCCTACCTGGACCCATTCACCCATAAAGACCTGGGACGGGCGGCGGCTGAGTACCTGCGCCGCAAGATCTACCCCCACTGCATACTGGCAGTGACCGGAGGGACTACCCTTGCCCAGGTGGCGGAGCATATGCGGGAAGGCATCCATGCGGAAAAGGTATGCGTTGTTCCAGCCCGGGGCGGTTTGGGTGAGAATGTTGAACTGCAGGCGGGCAATATCGCAGCCAAGATTGCAAGGGCCATAGGAGCCCAATACCGCTTGTTGCATATCCCCGATAATGTGGAAGTCAGTACGGCCGAAGCCCTGAAAAAGGACATACATATCAGCGCGGTGATCAAGACTATCAAGTCGGCCAATATACTGGTGCATGGGATAGGCCCGGCCCTGGAAATGGCCAGGCGGAGGGCCCTTCCGGAGCAAGAGATAGCTTATCTGGAGAATCACGGCGCAGTGGGCGAGGCTTTGCGGCATTATTTCGACTGCCAGGGGCGTATCATATATGAGATACCCGGCATAGGGCTGGAAAGAAGCGATTTGGGCAATATCAAGCTGGTGGTGGCGGTAGCGGGGGGCAGCAACAAAGCTGAAGCCATCAAGGCAGTTTTAAAGAATGGACTGGAATCGGTGCTGATCACCGATGAGGGCGCAGCCCAGCAAATAATTTATGGAAAGGGAGTGGATTAATGGCGGTCAAATTTGCTATCAATGGTTTTGGCCGGATTGGACGTATGGTTGCCCGGGCAGCCCTGCAAAGAGATGATCTGGAATTGGTTGCCGTAAATGATCTGGGTGATCCCAAAGGGGGGGCTCACCTGTTCAAGTACGATTCGGTGCATGGCGAGTTCCCGGGGGAGGTAAAGGTCAACGGGGATTTTATCCAGGCCAGCGGCAAGTCATTTCGCTACTTGTCAGAAAAGGAACCTGGCAAACTACCCTGGAAGGACCTGGAGGTCCAGATCGTGGTGGAAGGCACAGGCCGGTTCCGGAGCCGGGACCAGGCGGGCGGCCACCTCAGCGCGGGAGCGGCCAAGGTGATTATCACCGCCCCGGGGAAGAACTCTGATTATACTGTGGTGATGGGAGTCAACCACCAGGGCTACGCTCCGTCACAACATCATGTGCTTTCCAACGCTTCCTGCACGACCAATTGCCTGGCCCCGGTAGCCAAGGTGCTGGTTCAGGAATTCGGCGTGGTCAAGGGTATGATGAACACCTGCCATTCTTACACCAATGACCAGCGTATTCTGGACCTGGAGCATGATGATCTGCGCCGGGCCAGAGCTGCGGCCCTTTCCATGATACCTACGACGACCGGTGCAGCCAGCGCGATCGGACTGGTCATTCCTGAACTGGAAGGCAAGCTGGATGGGCTGTCGATAAGGGTTCCTACCCCTAATGTTTCCTTGCTGGACCTGACGGTGGAACTGGAGAAATCAGCCAGCGTACAGGCAATCAACGATGCCTTCCGCCTGGCCAGCCAGACCTACCTGCAGGGTATCCTTAAATACACCGAGATCCCGCTGGTCTCGCGCGATTACAATGGGGAGACCCATTCTGCGGTGGTGGATGGATTGCTGACCATGACTATCGGCGACCGTATGGCCAAGGTCATCGCCTGGTATGATAATGAGTGGGCTTATTCACTGCGGGTGGTGGACCTGGCAGCTTATATCGCTGCTCAGGGTTTATAGAAAACCGGAGGAGGACTTGCTGTGCGAAGTATACGGGACTTAGACCTGAAGAATAAACGGATATTGATGCGAGTGGATTTCAATGTACCAATGGATGATGAGGGAAAGATCATCGATGACACCAAGATGACCGCAGCACTGCCAACCATCGATTATGTGCTGGAACAGGGGGGCAGCCTGGTCCTGATGAGCCATCTGGGCCGACCCGATGGCAAGTCGGATTCGGAATTCAGCCTGCGGGCAGTTGCGGCCCACCTGAGTGAGCTGTTGCAGCGCCCCGTTACTATGGCCGACGATTGTATAGGCCCCGAGGTGGAAAAGCTGGCTAATTCCCTGCGACCCGGAGAGGTTTTAATGCTGGAGAACCTCCGCTTCCACCCCGAGGAAGAAAAAAATGATCCCGAATTTTCCAGGGCTTTGGCCCGGCTGGGTGAAATCTACATTAATGATGCCTTCGGGTCGGCTCACCGGGCCCATGCTTCAACTGCCGGGGTGGCAGCCTATCTACCGGCTTATGCCGGATTGCTGCTGGAAAAAGAAGTGACCATGCTCAAAAAGGTCATGAACAATCCTCAATCTCCCCGGATGGCTATTCTGGGGGGGGCCAAGATCAAGGACAAACTTGGTCTCATCCGCAACCTGCTCAAGAAGATGGATATCCTGTTGGTTGGGGGCGGAATCGGCAGCACCTTCCTCTGCGCCAAGGGCGTGAAAGTGGGCAAAAGTATATGCGAACAGGACCTGCTCCACGAAGCCCGGGAGCTCCTGGACCTGGCGGCAATGGCCGGCAAGACTATCCTGATGCCGGTGGACGTGGTGGTCGCCAATGAGCTCTCGGCCAAAGCGACACCCAAGGTAGTTGATATCGATGCTATACCTGAAGATGCCATGATCCTGGATATAGGGCCCAAAACCCTTAAAGGCTACACCATGGCGATCAGCCGGGCCAAGACCATAATATGGAATGGACCGGTGGGGGTGTACGAATACCCGCAGTTTGCCAGCGGTACCACCGGGATTGCCCAGGCCATTGCTGCCTCCCAGGCGATCAGTGTAATCGGCGGAGGGGATTCAGCCGCAGCCATCAAACAGCTGGGACTGGAAGATCAGATCACCCATATTTCTACGGGGGGAGGCGCTACGCTGGAATTCCTGGAAGGGATGGAACTGCCGGGGGTGAAATCCTGTGAGTAAGATCGCAGCAGGTCACGCCAGGAAAAGACTGATCGCTGCCAACTGGAAGATGTATAAAACCATAGCTGAAGCAGAGAGGTTCATGGAGGAATTTCTGCCGCTGATAGCTGGGCAAACGGAAGCCGAGGCGGTGATTTGCCCCCCATTTACCTGTTTGCCGGCGGTGCGCCAGGCAGTCAGGAGCAGTCAGGTACAACTGGGTGCCCAGGATGTATTCTGGGAAAACCAGGGGCCCTATACCGGGGAGATATCCCCTGCCATGCTCCTGGATTTGGATTGCCGCTATGTGATTATCGGCCATTCCGAACGCCGCCATATACTGGGGGAGACCGAAGCCAATATTAACCGCAAGTTAAAGGCGGCCACCCATGCAGGCCTAATCCCTATCTTCTGTGTAGGGGAGACCCTGGACCAGAGGGAAAAAGAACTGGCCCGGGAAATAGTCAACCAGCAATTGGCCAAGGGTTTGCAGGACCTGAGGCCCGATCCACTGGCAGTTGCTTATGAGCCGGTTTGGGCTATCGGTACCGGTGTCAACGCGACTCCTGAGGATGCCCAGGAGATGATCGGTTATATAAGGGAGTGCCTGGCCCGGATGTACGATGAGGATTGGGCTGGCAAGGTGCGGATTTTGTATGGGGGAAGTGTAAAGCCTGGCAACATCGCATCTTTCTTGGAGCAGCCAGATATCGATGGAGCTCTGGTTGGAGGAGCGAGCCTGGTGGCCCCTGACTTCGCCAGTATTGTGAGGTTTGGTGAAAATGCCTGAACACCCTGTAGTGCTGATGATATTGGATGGCTGGGGATGCCGGGAGAGTGCGGCGGATAATGCGATAAGCCTGGCTGATCCCGTCAAATTCGAGTCGCTGAAAAATACTTATCCCTATACCGAGCTTGCCTGTTCAGGCCGGGCAGTTGGACTGCCTGCCGGACAGATGGGTAATTCCGAGGTCGGCCACCTGAACATCGGAGCCGGCCGAGTTGTTTTCCAGGAAATCACCCGCATCGACCAGGCAATCGAGGATGGCTCTTTCTTCGGTAATGCTCAGCTTCTGGCAGCTATCGAG
This sequence comes from Syntrophomonadaceae bacterium, assembly GCA_012798055.1. Lineage (GTDB taxonomy): Bacteria > Bacillota > Syntrophomonadia > Syntrophomonadales > Syntrophomonadaceae > PHAA01. The sequence goes on from JAAZOA010000225.1 coordinate 11,556, forward strand.
AAAGCCAGGGCTGCGGGGGGCAAAGTGCACCTGATGGGCCTGCTGTCTGATGGAGGGGTCCATAGTTCGTTAAACCACCTCTATGCGTTGCTGAGATTATGCCGCGACCGCCATATGGAGCGGGTTTATGTGCACGGCTTCCTGGACGGACGGGATGTGCCGCCCCAAAGTGCGCTGGAATACGTGGGAGAGCTGGAAAAATATATGGCCGACCTGGGCATTGGGGAGATCGCTACCCTGGGTGGCAGGTATTACGGCATGGACCGCGACAACCGCTGGGACAGGATTGCCCGGGCCTATTATGCCGCGGTATTGGGGGAAGGGCCCCGCTTCAATTCGGCCGCTCAGGCCATTGAGGCCAGCTATGCGGCTGGCGTGACTGATGAATTCATGGAACCGGTGGTGCTGATCGATAGCCGTGGGAATCCCCGGGCTGCCATTGAAAACGGGGACAGCGTTATATTCTTCAATTTCCGGGCTGACCGGGCCAGGCAGATCTGCCACAGTCTGGTGGATGAAGATATAGTCAGATTCGAGCGCCGGTGTCACCCCCTTGTCCAACTGGTATGCATGACCCAATATGATATCGACCTTAAAGCTCCCGTGGCTTTCATGCCCCAGAACCTTGACCATACCCTGGGACAGGTGTTGGCTGCCAAGGGGCTTAAACAGCTGCGCATCGCTGAAACCGAGAAATATGCGCATCTGACTTTCTTTTTCAACGGCGGGATCGAGGAAGCCAATCCAGGAGAGGAGAGGATACTCATCCCCTCCCCCCAGGTATCGACATATGATCTGCAGCCGGAGATGAGTGCCCGCTTGATAACTGATAGGGTGCTGGCGGAAATCGACCGGGACTATTACGATGTTGTATTTATCAATTACGCAAATGGAGATATGGTAGGGCATACGGGAATATTGGAGGCTGCCATTGCAGCCATCAAAACCCTGGACGAATGTATCGGCAGGGTCGCCGACCGGGTTCTGGCCAAAAAGGGCTTCATGATAATCACCGCTGATCATGGTAACGCGGAGAGGATGTTAGACCCCGATACCAGACAGCCGTTTACAGCCCACACCACCAGCCGGGTACCGTTTATCCTGGTCGGTGAGGCCTTCCGGGGTTTTGAACTGCGTCCAGGGGGAGCACTTTGCGATATTGCCCCTACCCTGTTGAGCTTGATGGGAATAGAGGTGCCCGCCGAGATGACCGGGCAGGACCTGACCAGGCTATAAACATCTATTTTAACATCGGGGATGGAAGCAAACCGTAAAATTGATAGCCTCGACGTGAAGGAATAAGCTTGTATAGGGTATTGCCCTTGTGGTAAAATATAATCCGGCTTTGAACAAGTTAGATCGAAAGGGGGGGATTTGGTGCTTAAAATTATTATCCTGGTCCTGCAGGTTATATGCGCACTGGGCTTGATCTTCACCGTCCTGATGCAGGAAGGCAAGAGTGCAGGTCTCAGTGGCACAATAGCTGGGGGAGCCGATATGATCTTCGGCAAGAAAAAAGGTATAGATGAGCTGTTTGCCAAAATAACTGCGTATCTGGCCGCCTTCTTTTTGATCTTTACCCTGTGGTTGGCGATACTCAACATGTAGGGTATCATTTTGATTCGGGGTCCCTGGGGATCTCGTGTTACATATAGATAACTGGGCATACATCCTAGGGATGCTTGGGGTGCCAGGAAAACAGGCATAAAACGATAAAGGAAGTGATCAGTTATAATGGAGGTTTTGTCGAGAGGCTGGACATTCAAAGCCTTGTGGATAAGCTTGATGAGCATGATCATGGTGCTCATAGCACCGGCTGTGGCTGCTGCCAGTGAAGCCAACC
>JAAZOA010000020.1 GCA_012798055.1 Syntrophomonadaceae bacterium
AAGAATTGTTGAAATGGTAAATACCGGGGCTCAAAACCCCGGTATTATTATTTGCTATGGTGGGTCGTACAAGATTCGAACTTGTGGCTTCTTCCGCGTCAAGGAAGCACTCTACCTCTGAGTTAACGACCCGTGTATATGATTGGAGTCATTTTTTGACCTGTAACCCATATTATATATTGGCAAAATAAAATAGTAAAGTCACCTTTGCAGAAGGCAAGACGAACTCACCCGGCCTCAAACACCGGCAATTTTGACATACCTCTTGTCTCCAGTGGCCTCAATTTTCCCCTGGCTCTTCAAACGCTTGAGGTGCTGGACTATCATCATCTTGGCGAAGAACTCAGTAGTCTTGATTTTCCTCTCCCATTCACTGATAATGTTCTGCGCGGCGATTTCATCAATAGTATGAGGTTCCCTTAAAAATTCAAGGATCCTGGCTTCCCGTTGCAGGGCAATGTTCAGGTAGGCCTGAAAAGCTTCCTTAATTCCTGTATCAATGACCCGGCGGTGTGAACTTACCAATATCTCAGGCTGGAGATCCATCAATTTGTGGATGGAGTCGATGAGATCGTCCAGATTACAGTCTCCATATCCATACCAGGGCCCACGTGGCGAAACATCCAGATCCGATGAAAACAATATTTTCTCCTGGGGGAAGAAGAAGGCATAATGCCCCCGCGAATGTCCCGGGGCATGAATAGCCTGTACACAGGTCTCACCCAGCTGAAAGACATCGCCATCCTTGAACACGCCATCCAATTGGATATTCTGGAATCCAGGCTGGGTGGGGACATCCGGCGGCATCTGCCACAATCTCTCCCACTCCTCGACTTGTGAACCGCCCATCAACTCTGCCCAGCGGCTGTATCCGTGTCGTTCCCGGAATTGTTTCTCGTCCTGGAAGGCAGCTCCATCTTCTTGGCCGGCCATAATTTTAGCATTCTTGAAAAATACCCAGCCATTGGTATGATCGAAGTGGTGGTGGGTAAGCAGCAGCAAGTCGATTCGATCGGTCGGAACCTCCTGGTAAGCTTTGCCCCCTGAACCTGCGTCGATCATGGCTTTGGTTTCGTCATCGATAAACAAGGAATTACTGTATGGATATACGGCCAAAGCTTCAGGTCTAACCAGTTTAATCTGTTTGGTCAATGCGATTAACACCGATTTCAACCCCGTTTCTGGTTTTGTTGCCACATACATGACAGAAATCCGGGACTATCCCGGATTTCAATACTATGATCAGTCTAACTTCTCGACCACTTCCAGGATCATATCAAAGAAATAATGCATGTCTTCGACATCGTTTACACCAGCTTTGAATCCAATCTCCGGGAATCTCCCGGCTCCATTTATTTTGACATTCACGTTGTAAGCGGTGCTCTCTGCGTCTTCAGCTAAGTTCTGTCTCTCGATATCAGACCACTCGGCTTCACGGGCCTCCAATTCCGATAAATCCAGCTCAGTCTCCTGGTCTAATTCATCACCATACTCTATTATTTGGGAAACGATCCACATCACATCCGACAGGCTCATACCCAGCTCCTCACTTAAATTCATGATTTCGTTGGCCACTGGTGTAATTTTGAGCAGATCCGAGAGATTGATCCGATCCCCTTTCCCCCATTTGTTTTTCACGATGTCACCCCCACATCCTTCAGCTACAAAAAGAATCTTTGAGTTGCATTTTTTCTTTGTCATTATCATTTGACGTATCTACGGATTCTAAACTATACCATGAATTTGACCTTATTGCAAACAGCCCCCATATCCATCCTGGGGCTGGATATTGACTAAATTTTCTGCCGATCTATACTTTAGAGATAGCGTCTTCATTCTATTTATCCAATGATAGAAGGTTTTAGCATGTTTGCCAATCGCTCAAATGAGCTCCTCGGATCAATGAGCATCTGTTTTTCTGCCTTAATGTACGCCACTCTGCCTATTTTAGTGAAGTTGGCCTATGCCAACGGCTTGACTGCCGGAAATGCGCTCTGGTTGCGCTACCTATTTTCATTTGTCCTGTTGGCAGTATTTATCGGCCTGGTAACCAAAGGCTCTTTGCTATCCCTGTCCCCTCCGGTGATCGCCCAGGGAATATTTCTGACGGTGGGTGGATTGCTCTATTTCTACGCTTTGGAGTGGCTGTCGGCGGGCGTGGCCACCATAATTTTTTTCTCCCACCCAGTTTTTGTAGCTGTTTTGAGCATCCTTGTTTACAAAGAAAAAATTGTCTTGCGCCTATTCCCGGGGCTGGTCCTGGCGGTTCTGGGGATAGTCCTGGTATCATGGGCTGGGGGTCTTTCCTCCAGCTTGCCTTCCCTGGGGCTCGTTTATGCATTGTCATCCTGCCTTTGTTACACCCTGTATAGTCTGGTGGGGCAAAAAGCAATGGACCGGCATGATCCCCTATCGGTGACCGCAACCATCTCCATGCTGGCCATATTGGTGCTAACAC
>JAAZOA010000226.1 GCA_012798055.1 Syntrophomonadaceae bacterium
CGAAACCAAGTTCGTTATTGGTCCCATAGGTGATATCCGCGGCGTAGGCCTCCCGCCGTTCGGCATAACTCAGGTCATGGACGATGAGACCCACCGTAAGCCCGCAGCACTCATATATTGGTCCCATCCAGGCCCGGTCACGGCTGGCCAGGTAATCATTGACCGTCACTATGTGGACACCCCGGCCCGGCAGGGCATTGAGATACGCCGGCAGGGTAGCCACCAGAGTCTTGCCTTCACCAGTCTTCATTTCCGCGATCTTGCCCCGGTGCAAGACCATGCCGCCGATCAACTGCACATCGAAATGCCTCATGCCCAGGGTGCGTCGGGATGCTTCCCGCACCAGGGCAAAGGCCTCCGGCAGGATGTCTTCCAGGGTTTCCCCCTGCTCGAGTCTCTGGCGGAATTCGGCGGTCTTGACCGGGAAATCGGCGTCGGCCAGCTGGCGAAAACGGTCCTCCAGGCTATTTATCTCCTCCACCAATTTCTGCAGCCTCTTGACTTCTTTTTCGCTATCGTCGAGCAGTCTTTTGACAAAATCCTTGATCACTCAAAAATACCTCTTTTCAAAAAAAGAGGAACCTTACGGTTCCCATAATTAACACTGTCGGTAATAGGATGGCCCTATTTATAGTATCACTTTTGGCAGCCGGCAGGCAACTCCCTCTAGCGGGGTTCGATCAAGCCATAATTGCCGTCAGTCCTCTTGTACACCACATTTATGTTACCGGTATTGGCGTTATAGAACATGAAGAAGTTGTGCCCCAGCAATCCCATCTGCATGATAGCCTCTTGTTCATCCATCGGGTGCAGTTCGAAGCGCTTGGTGCGGACGATCTTGTATTTTTCCGCATTGTTCTCTTTGCCGCTGGGCTGGGCCGCAGTCAGTGCAGCCATCTCCTCGGCCGCCAGGGCTTTGAGCCCCACACCGCGGTGTTTCTTGTAGATCTTGGTCTTGTGCTTCTCGATCTGTTTGTCCAGTTTTTCCACTACCAGGTCAATGGCGGCGTACATATTGTCGGCACTCACTTCGCCCCGCAGCAGCAGATTATTTAAATTCAAAGGAATAGTTACCTCAACCTTATGCATTTCTTTGTGTTTCTCACCCTCTACCGAGAGGGCCACCTGGGCAATCCTGGCCTCATCCAGGTATTTATCAAGTTTGGCAAGCCTTTTGGTGGTATAGTCTTTTAGTGCGTCTGTGATCTCGATATTCCTACCTCTGATCTCCATTCTCATATGACCACTCCTTTCCTGGCTATATATATATTATACCCGCTATAGCCAAATTACTGAATCGAATTATGTACTGCACCCGGGCTGTTTCCTGGCCCGCATCCCCGCCCGCAGCGCAGTTTTCTCAGTTCGAAGGCCAGACTTAATGAGCATATCCTTAAACACCCCTTGGGGTCAAGCTCTTGGACAGAAAAATAAAAACCGGGCTAATTTAGCCCGGTATGTAAGTTATATTATAGTGATGCTTGTTTCTGCCTCTGGAAGCATTCCAAACAGTAGACTGGCCTGCCTTCTACCGGCTTGAAAGGCACTTCGGTCTCAGCTCCACATTCGGCACAAACTGCGCTGAACATCTCACGCGGGGCCCTGCTGCCACTGTTTTGCCGACGGTTTTGTCTGCAGTCCTTGCAGCGCTTGGGTTCGTTTTCAAAACCCTTTTCTGCATAGAACTCTTGTTCACCGGCGGTAAATACGAATTCCTGACCACAATCCTGACACACTAAAATTTTGTCTTCGAACATCTAAGATATCCCTCACTTTTTTGTGTATTGTCGAGCTTTAGTGCGAAAAGGTTCCATCTCTCGACTCGTATTCTTTATTATATACATTGGTCCGGAGAATAGCAAGAATTTTAACCCCCGCTTTACACCCCCAAATCAAGGGATTGGCCGGGGCTGGCAGTTCTAAAAGCCCCGGCCGGTAGCCCAGGTTATGATGCACACTCGACTGGCCCCGGCCCGCAGCAAGACCCGGGTGCACTCCCGGGCCGTTGACCCAGTTGTGTAAACGTCGTCCACCAGGAGGATGCTTTTTCCCTTGAGATCGACACCTTCTTTGACGGCAAAGGCACTGAGCAGGTTTTTTTCCCTCTCCTCCCGGGTGAGTTCCGATTGATGGGGCGTGTCCTTGACCCTGTGGATGACGCCGCATTCAACCTTCATCCCCAGCTCTTTGCCGATCTGTTTGGCCAGAAGTTCGGTCTGGTTGAATCCTCGCACCTGCATGCTGTTGGCTGAGAGAGGAACCGGTATGATCAGGTCTATTTTGCCAAAACCAGGTTCCTGGCGTATTTTTTCCGCCATCATGGAGCCCATCTGCGGGGCCAGGTATTTCTTGCCCATGAACTTCAGCACCTTGGTGGCGATACGGTATTGCTCTTCATAAGGCCCTACTGCACGGGCCAGCTCAAACTCCGGAGCCTCTCGGCTGCAGTCAGCGCATATGCCGCTTCCGTCCTGGACATACTTGCCGCAGCGTTGGCAGTTCACGCCGGAACACTGCAGCTCTATCATCTGGTCCATGCATTCCTGGCACCAGGGTTGTTTGGAGTTGTACCTGCCCGGGCTCCGGCAGATGCTGCAATATTCCTGGGGGAACAATATTTCCAGGCATTTCTCCAACACGGTATCACCTCATCCCATTTAGAGCCATCAGAGTCAAGTGAACCTCCGGGAAGCGACTGCAGGAAAATCGCTTCCCGGAGGTTCATGGAGCGCGAAATTCCGGCGGTCTAATTGGTTTTGATCTCCAGGGCTTTGAGCACCTCGCGGCGAATCTCCTCCAGGAGCGGCTTGTCAGGCGCTTCGACATAGACCCGCACCAGGGGCTCGGTCCCCGAAGGCCTGACCAGGACCCAGCTGCCGTCTTCCAGGATAATCTTCTTGCCTTCCAGTGCGTTGAATGTATCCACCTTGATCCCGGCCAACGTCTTGGGGTGGTATTCCCTCAGCCGGGCCAGCAGACTTTCGGTTTCGGCCGGGGTCATCTTCACATCCAGCCGCTCGCTTAGCATCATCCCGTATTTGGCGAATATTTCCGCATTCAGCTGTGAGAACGTCTTGCCGGTGGCGGCCAGCATCTCTGCAGCCAGCATTCCTACCAGGATGCCGTCTTTTTCCGGTATATGCCCGAAAATGCTCAAACCCCCGCTCTCTTCGACTCCCAGGATACAGCCCTTCTCCCGCAGGGATTCAGAAATATACTTGAAACCCACCCTGGTCTCTATAACCCCCAGCCCGTTCTGCTTGGCCATACGGTCCAGGTTATGGGTGGTTGACAGAGAGCGACATACCGGCCCGCGGAAGGTCCGGGTGGTCAGCAGGTGCTCGAAAAGCATATAGGCGAAGCGGTTGGGATCAACGAATTCACCCTGTTCATCCACAATTCCGAAGCGGTCCCCATCCCCATCCAGGGCCAGGCCCAGGTCATACTGGTAATTGACCACCGCCCGCTTTAAATCGGGCAGGCCCGCACTGGTGGGTTCAGGTATGGTCCCGCCGAAAAGAGGGTCACGGTAATTATTGATGGTGCGGACTTCACATCCCACTTCAGTCAGCATCCTATCCAGGTACCCCTGTCCGGAACCGTACATGGGATCCACCACCACTTTCAGGGGCCGCTTCTGGAAGGCTTCAGGACTCACCACCTTGAAAATCTGGCCCGCATATTCCTGGTCCAGGTCGATTTCCTTGAGGAGATCCAGGGCTTGGGCCTCCTTGAGGTCCAGTTCATAGATGCGGCACCCCTCCTGGATGCGCTTGACCTCTTCCTCGATGGCATCGGTCACCGCAGGCAGAGCCGGGCCCGCGTATTCGGGAATGAATTTTATCCCGTTGTATTCGGGGGGGTTATGGCTGGCGGTGATCATGATCGCCCCACCGGTCTGGCAGGCCCGGATAGCAAAGGCGGTCAGGGGGGTTGGAACCGGTTTTTCGGTCATGAAGACCCGCACTCCGTTGCCGGTCATGACCCGGGCACATTCAGCCGCGAAATGCTCCGACAGGAAACGGTTGTCGTAGCCGATCACGATGCCTTTCTTGATCAGGTTGGCGTTCTTCAGGTAGTTGGCTATGGCCTGGGTCACCAGCTTCACATTTTCGAAAGTGAATTTATCCGCGATTATGGCCCTCCAACCATCGGTACCAAATTTGATCTCTGCCATTATTGCCTCCTTTGTCGGGCCAGCGAATAGGAATATCCCTTGCCGCTGGCATCCTCATGCTTGATATCCAAAGACAGTTCTACTGAGCTCCAATGCGTATATATAGGAAGTCCTTGATGACTTGGACTATACGGACAGCGGCTTTGCCGTCCCCGTAGGGGTTGATGGCCTGGGCCATCCTGTCGTATTCCTTGCGGTCTACCAGCAGCTGCCGGGCGGCTTTGTAAACATTCTCCTGCACCGTGCCCACCAGTTTGACTGTCCCGGCCTGAATGGCCTCCGGGCGTTCGGTAGTATCACGCAGGACCAGCACCGGTTTTCCCAGGGAGGGGGCTTCCTCCTGCATGCCGCCTGAATCGGTCAAAATGATATAGGCATGGTTCATCAAATTGGCGAAAGCCTCGTATTCCAGGGGGTTCAACAGATGGATCCTCTCCCGTCCGCCCAGCATCTCGACGGCCAGGTCTTTTACGGTGGGATTCATATGCACCGGGAACACAATCTCCACATCGTCGAATTCCTCAACCAATTGGAGCAGCGCGGCATAGATGTCCCGCATATGTTCACCCCAATTTTCCCGCCGGTGAGTGGTAACC
>JAAZOA010000227.1 GCA_012798055.1 Syntrophomonadaceae bacterium
GACCTGCCATTTGAGGAAAAGGATGAACTCCAGCCTTATTGCGAGGCAACTGGCATAGACCTGATCTCCATGATTGCCCCCACCTCAAAAGAGCGGATAGTCCGCATTGCAGCTCAGGCCAGGGGCTTCGTTTACTGTGTATCCTCCCTAGGTGTTACCGGGGTGCGCAGTGAAATAACTACGGATATCGCCGAAATGGTAAAGCTGGTAAAGGCAACCCGGGATATCCCCTGCGCCATCGGATTCGGGATATCCACCCCGGAACAGGCCAGGGATCTATCGGCTGAGGCAGACGGGATAATTGTGGGCAGCGCCATCGTGAAAATGATCGCCGAATTGGGAGTGGAATGTGTTGAACCGATTGCCGGATATGTGCGCCAGATGAAAGCCGCCATGCGATAAAAAGGGGGACCTGAGAAATGATATTTGTGCTGAAACCCGGGGTAGCTCAGCCCAAAATCGACGATTTTGCCCAGAGACTGGAGGAGCGGGGCTTTAAGACGTTTCTCTCCACCGGTACTGAGCATACGGTAGTCTGTTTGATCGGCAACACAGCCTCTATCGATATGGATGCAGTGGTGGAGACGAACGACATCGTGGAGTACGGCCGCCGGGTCACTGAACCTTATAAAGCCGTCAACCGTAATGTTCATCCGGCGGATACAATGGTGAAAGTGGGGGAAGTTGTCTTTGGCCAGGGGATGTTCCAGGTGATATCGGGTCCCTGCTCGGTGGAAAGCGAGGAACAGATCATTGCAGTGGCCAGATCGGTGAAGGCCAGTGGTGCGACCCTGCTGCGGGGAGGAGCCTTCAAGCCCCGCACCTCCCCATATGCCTTTAAGGGTTTGCAGGAAGAAGGTTTGAGGCTGCTGCTGCTGGCCAAGCGCGAGACTGGCCTGCCCATCGTCACGGAAGTGATGAACCAGACCCAGCTGCCGCTGTTTGAGGACATCGACGTTATCCAAATAGGTGCCCGCAACATGCAAAATTTCGATCTGCTCAGGGAAGTCGGGCGTTTCAATAAGCCAGTCCTACTCAAAAGGGGATTGGCCAATACCCTGGAGGAACTGCTGATGAGTGCGGAATATATTTTGTCCGAAGGCAACAATCAGGTAATCCTGTGCGAGAGGGGGATCCGCACTTTCGAGACCGCCACCCGCAACACCCTGGACATATCAGCTGTGCCCCTCCTCAAACAGAAGTCTCATCTGCCGGTCATAGTGGACCCCAGCCATGCCGCCGGGCTGCGAGGATTGGTGTCTCCCTTGGCCCGGGCTGCGGTGGCGGTTGGAGCAGACGGGTTGATGATCGAGACCCACAACGATCCTGCCAATGCTTTGTCCGATGGTGCCCAGTCCCTGGACCTCCTGCAATTCGATGTTCTCATGCAGGATTTAAAAGCAAGGATCGAATTTGAAGGCAAATGCCTGGGAAATTAACAGCCACAAAATAAAGAAAATAGCCTTTGATCAGCCAGTTCTGTATTGCACTGGCTGATCAATTTTGAGCGGCTGGTGCCCGGTCCAGGCACCGATTTGGCAGAATGCTGGGACAATGCTTGTACGCAGCTTGTCTTTGGCATAATATTGAATACAACGTGGTTGTGAATCGATTAACAAAAATCGCAGGTGAGGTTTTTTTATGAAGATTATCATTATCGGCGCAGGCAAGGTCGGATTCAGTATGGCACAGCTGCTCTCCTCAGAAAACCATGATGTGGTGGTGATCGAACAAGATCCAGAGCGCCAGCGTATACTGGAAGAGGAATTGGATGTACAGGTGGTAGATGGGAGCGGTTCTTCCACATCGGTTTTGGAAGCAGCCGGGGTAAAGAACGCCGATATGCTAATGGCAGTCACCGAGGTAGACGAGCTAAACATGGTAGCCTGTATTTTGGCCAAAAAGTATGGAACCAAGACGACTGTAGCCAGAGTGCGCAATCCGGAGTATCTGGAAGTCAAGGAGTTCTCTTTAAATAGGCTTATGGGCATAGACCTGTTCATCAATCCGGAACGGATTACTGCCCTTGAGATCGCTGAACTGATTGATAGTCCGGAAGCACTGAGTGTGGATTACTATGCCAATGGCAAAGTGAAGCTGTTGGAATTGGAAATCAAGGCCGATTCACCGCTGCTGGATAAAAAGCTCAATACCCTGGACGGTTCCATCCCTTTCAATATTGTGGCCATTGCCCGCCAGCACGCCATGCTGGTCCCCGGTGGCTCAGACATTCTGAAGCTGGGGGATCATATTCACCTTATGGCCCGGACTGATGACATGAAGGCCGTTGAAGCTGTCTTGGGCTTCACGACCCATAAGGTGGAAAATGTCACTATTCTGGGCGGCGGGCGAACCGGCTTCTATTTGGCCCATACTTTGGAGAGGCAACATGCCGGTATCAACATAAAGATAATCGAACGTGACCGGGCCAGAGCGGCCAAAATATCTCAACGACTGAATCGTACCCTGGTCATAAATGGGGACGGCAGTGACTACCAGCTCCTGGAGGA
>JAAZOA010000228.1 GCA_012798055.1 Syntrophomonadaceae bacterium
AAAAAACCTTCGCAGCGGCTTTGCCGGGATTATGAAGCTCAGATTCCAGGAATCCATACTCATCAGTCTTGGCACCGAACATCTGGGCCAGCTGTTTGGTCTCGGGCTTGGGAACTATGGCTGCGGCCAGCACCACCAGGTCAACCTCCACTTCAATCGGCACTCCCATCAAGGTGTCCTCGGCTCTCACCACCAGCCTGCCATTTTCGGGCAGCACTTTTGACGGGCGTCCCCGCACATACCGCACATGTTTAGTCTCTATTACAGAACGGGTGAATTCCTCGTAGTCTTTGCCAGCAGCCCGATAGTCCATGTAAAAGACATAAGCTTTGCTGTCAGGGAACATATCCTTAACTAGACCAGCCTGTTTGGCAGTATACATGCAGCATATCTTGGAACAATAGGGCAGGCCCTTGGAACGGTCCCGTGAACCTACACATTTGAAAAATGCTACGGCTTGCGGGGGGGCCTGCAGATACTGCCCGCTTCCCCATTGTTTAAGTATGGATTCAAATTCTAAGGAGTTCATTACATTCGGGTATATTCCATAGCCGTATTCTCCGTAAACCCTGCTGTCAAACAAGTCAAAACCGGTTGCCAGGACCACAGCATCTGCTTTGACATGTTGCAGACCACTACCAGCCGGAGTATCGATTTCAACCATGTATAGTCCATTGCTCTCGGTTGCATTCTTAACCGTTGAATTGGTAAACACTTGGATATTCGAGCACTTTTCAATCTGCTGCTGTTTATAATTGAGCAGGTCCTGGGGGTTGTTCCAGTGCGGAAAACTACTGTAGAGTTGTCCAACCACTCCCCCCAGACGAGGCTGTCGTTCAATCAACGCCACATTATATCCTGCCTGCCCTATTTTCAGGGCGGCTTCCATGCCTGCTAAACCACCGCCCACAATCAGCGCAAGATGTCCGTTCTCACTCATCATTCTATTCTCCCTTCTTTAGCCCGAGTTTTTCGATCACTTTATCAAGGGGAACGGTATTGGCCTCAAAACCGAGTTTATTAAGCGGCACTCCCAGCGCTAGACCCAACAACTGCGATAGGTCAATCACCGGGATATCGAACTCTTCACCATATCTTTTGGCTAAATTGGGCTGTTCACGGTCCAGACCAACATTACAGCCCGGACAGGTAGTTGTCATCAAATCAACACCAGCTTCTTTAGCGCTCTTGAATTTTTTGAACAGATGAGGTTGAACCACGGACTCCTTGTGAGTAAAGCCCCTGCCTACAGAATAGCCGCAGCAGGCCTGGCGTTCCTTGTAAAACACCGGCTCAGCTCCAAAAGCGGCCAGAAGTTCTTCTTGAAAGGTGGGATAGCCACCATCATCCAGGATCTGATATTGCTGCGCCAAATAGTGGCAACCGTAATGGACCCCAACCTTCAGTCCATTTAAAGGTACTACCGCACGTGCAACCAATTCCTTTTTTAACCTATACCATAATTCTTGAACATGAAATATTCCCGTCTTGCCTTCATAGTGATAGCCCTGTTTAGCGATGATGTCATTGGCCATCTGCATGTAGGCAGGGTTGTGTTTTAAGATGTGGGCCAGCTCCCGGTTATAGCCGTAGCAGCCATTGCAGAACATATAGGTATCTAGATTTTTCTGTTCGACTATGGCCAGGTTTCGGGCGGTAACCGCTAGTGACAATTCAGGCTTGTGGGCGGAACAGGTTAACAGGTAGCCCGAACAACAGGTCTGATCAGGATCCATCACAATATTGATACCCAGTTTGTCCAACACTTCTTTAATGGCGTTTTCTGTACCTGGATATTCCATGCTGCCAGTGCAGCTGCGGAATAGAAAAATTGTTTCCGGCACTGATGGAATAAGTTCTTCTGGGGCTATTACCCGTGCTTCATTCACCGACAATCCTCCCTTCAAGGTATTTGAATCTGACCGGTCTCTCTGCTTCATCACTTAATTTTTCCAGGAACTCTGTAGTGCCGGTCAGGTCAAATAATTCTTTATATTCAGCCTGTGCTTTAGCAGATATCTCCGGCCATTCCGAGACCCCCAGGTTGCGGCGATATCGTTTTATTTTTTCCCGGCCTTTTTCAGAAGGTGCAAAAGTCAAACCGTCTTCCCTGGCTCGAAGAGCAAATCGCTTAAACGGCATGATATATTTCAGCCCCCAATTATTTTCCACCGCCATGTACCTAATCTGCATCATCAGCAACGGGAAATGGATGTCATTGGGACAAACCGTGTAGCATCCGGCACACCAGAAGCAGCGCCAGATTTCCTCGCTATCCAGCCAGCGCCGTGCTTCTCCACTCATTACATCGCTGATAATCTGGCGGGGATTGTAGGAGGGATTGAGGCTGGCTACCGGGCAGTTGCCGACGCATTTGCCGCAGGCCAGACAGGTTTCCAGGTTCTCCACAAGATTGTAGGCGTCCACTTGCTTATAGAGGTTTTCTGCCTTGTCCTTATATTTTTCTCTGGGCATCATTAAACATCTCCCTCAATGCATCTATCTTCTACTCGGTTATATATTTGCCGCTTAAGCCAGGCTGAAATTGCACACTACCATCTTATTAAGCAAAATATGTGCCAAATATAATTTAACATCAGAATCCCGGCAAATTAAGGACTGCCATGTCAGCTGAAGTTACAGAAAAACATAAATGTCAGTTGTTTGCGCAAATATTGTACAATAAACTGACATTTCGATTTTGACGGTTGATATTCAGTTGGATATTAAGTGGCTAATACAGATTTATATGAGAGTCATCGATTCCCAGCACCCTGATTTTATAATACAACGTACTGCGGGGGATGCCAAGCATTTTAGCTGCACTGGACTTATTATAGGCGCAGTCCTTCAGCGCTCCTATAATGATTTCTCTCTCCCTCTGCTCGATAATGCTATCAAATGTATCCGTAGCCATACCCTGCGGTTTCACCATCTCCTGAACCGGGATACCATTTTTCACCTTTTCCACATCGCGCAGTTGGCCCAAAACTCCAACCTCCGCCAGAACCTGCATGGTGATAATATCACCTTCCATCAATATGACGATGTTCTCCAGAATATTCTGCAGTTGCCGCACATTGCCCGGCCAGTCATATTCCATGAATAAATCCATTACTTCCTGATCAAGGCCCTTAATATTACAATCATAAACCCTGTTAAGTTTGCCCAGGAATTTGTCAATCAATCCAGGCAAATCAGTTTTCCGCATGGCTAGAGCAGGAATTTCCAAGGTGACCACGTTCAAGCGATAAAACAGATCTTCCCTGAATTTGTTTTCTGACACTAATTGGGCAAGATCCCGGTTAGTGGCAGAAATGAATCTGAGGTCGACCTCAATGGAGCTAATCCCCCCTACCCGGTAGAATCTCCTCTCTTGGATCACTCTTAGTAACTTGGCCTGCATCTCAAGCGGCAATTCACCGACCTCATCCAGGAAAATTGTACCGCCATTGGCTAGCTCAAACTTACCTGGTTTGCCGCTTTTGTTCCCTCCCGTAAAAGTCCCAGCCTCGTAGCCGAACATCTCGCTCTCAAAAAGGGCTTCCGGTATGGCGCTGCAGTTGACCTCGATCATTGGCTCGCCTTTACGCCGGCTATGGCGGCAGATTATATTAGCTAATAACTCTTTGCCGGTTCCGCTTGGTCCCTGGATCAGAACCGTAGCATCTGTTCGCGCCACCCGCTGAGCCTGCTCCAGCATTCGCCGGGTTTTGGCATCGATGGTGTAAAACATATAATCCTCGGGATTTTCCTTGCTGGTCATAAGCTTTTCCAGATTTTTGACCCGGTTATTGGCCTCGTCAAGTTTATCGATCAATACTTTCATAGGGCTGACATCCATGGTCGTGCAGACTGCCCCAACTGTAAAACCGCTGCGGGTTACCACCGGGATGGCATGCCTTACTACTGGAGTGCCGTCACTCAACTCATCCATTATGTTGCGATAAGGCTGAGAGTTACGGATAGCCTTGAGGGGCAGGTCATCGGGCAGAAAGTCGCTTAGATTTTTGCCTATTATATCGGCTCCTTTGATCCCAAACATCTTTTCCGCACCCTGGTTCCAGAAGCTGACCAAACCATCACAATCTACCACTTGAATTGCTTCCGCAATATTCTCCATTACTGCACAGAGTTGCTCGCCTTGTTTCTCCAACTTGCTGGAAAAGCCGTTACATACATCCTTGGCAGTCAGTATGCCTACTAGATCGCCCTGAGGGGTTACGACCGGCAACCTCCCAATTTGATGTTTCCGCATCACATCCCGTGCTCGGGCTAGATCCTCTTCGGGACTGGTGGTGATTTGGTCCTCCCGGCATATCTCTTTTACCGGCTGGTTTTTGCATTGACCATCGGTAATGCAACTGACCAAGTGCTCCTTGGTTACCAGTCCAAGCACTCTTCTGTATTCGTCGATTACCAGGATCTCTTCCCAGTTATTCAGCAGCATCAGTTCCACCACTTCATCAACCGGAGTGGCTTGATCAATCTGCCCGTAATTTACAGTCATGGCCTCCGCTACCTTCGGATCACTAATCCATAAATCGTTCATAATATAAGTCACCTCATGAGTGTCTACCTATTTCTCTTCAATTCTATGACATTGCGTTGCTCAATGTCAAAAAACTGACGGTGTCCAGACAAAAAGGGAAGGCCCGCCGATTGGCGGGCCTTCCCTTGGGTTAAACAAATGGTTAGAGTCATTGCTATTAGTTGCCGGAACTGCCATTGGGACCTGGCCCCCCCACGCCCCCGCGGAAGTGACCTGATCCGCGGTTCATGCCTTTATCTCCCAGGCCTGGATGCAAGGCTTGTCTTACTTGTTGGGCTTGGGACTGAGTTAAAACACCTTCACTGACCAATTGGTCTATCGGATTGCTGTCGGGGCGGTTGGCCTGCATATATGCCCGCCTCTCTTGTGCGTTCATGTTCCGTATCTTATCCAGTTCAGCCTGGCGGTCCTCAGCACTCACGCCTGCCCGGGCTTGTATCTGGGCCTGGTGTTCATCCTCAAAGGCTGCCAGCTTACTCTTAATGGCTGCAGATTGATCGTTGTTGATTACACCGTTGGCCACCAGAGCCTTGAGCGCCTCCTCCAGGTCAGCCTGTCTTTGCGCGTGGTGTTCTGATTGGATCCCATCCCGAATTGCATCCAGCTGTTCCTGGGTGATGGTATTTTCAGCGATCAACTGCTCCCAGATTCCTACCCGGTCATTGCGGATCTTTTGGCGTTCTGCCTGGCGTTCTTCCCAGGTCATATTGGCCATCTCACTGCGCATGGTTTCTCGTTCTGTCTCTCTCTGCTCGGCCAAAGCCGTAATTTTGTTTGCTTGTTCCTGGCTCAATGTCCCTTTAGATACCAGTTCATCCAGAACCGACTGGATGATTTCCGAATTGATAATGCCCATCCTTTTACCAATGATGCCCCTGAACGACTGCTGCGCTGCGGATTTTCCTGTATCATCACTGCCAGCCAAAGCCAGTCCGCTTCCTCCTAACAGCAGTCCACCTATCAGGAGTCCCCCCATAATCTTTTTCACCAGGTTATCCCTATCCATTATCATATCTCCTCTCCTGCCCGGGTCTAATTTTCCGGTATGCCAATAGTATGGCTTAGGATTATGAAGGTTATATGAAGGATATGTGTGATTTTTATTCATTTTTACCTATGCCATTGCGGCCCGGTCCAGATCAAACCAGAATTCGACCCCATCTCCCAGATTTCTGGTCCCAAAAGCACTCTTGTGCTGCTCGAGTATCGCTCTGACTATAGCCAGCCCGAGACCGGTTCCGCCATATGCTCTGGTCCTGGCTTTGTCAACTTTATAAAAGCTCGTAAAAATCTTGCCCTGGTCTTCCTCGGGAATGGGCCGCCCAGTGTTGAAAACGGTGACCAAGGCCTTGCTGTCCTTGGTTTTAACCTGAATCCTTATTTCCCCTCGCTCATCTACGTGATTTATGGCATTGTTTAGGAAATTCGCCAGTACTTGCTCGATACGGTTGGGGTCCGCATAGGCCCAAATATCTCCGTCTTGTTCAGTCAGGATTTTCATTTTCCCTTCTTTTAATATCAGTTCGTATTTAGCGGTCATTTGCCTGATCATCTCAGTAAGGTTAAACACCTCTTTTTCCAGGGGCACATATCCTGATTCGATCTGTGACAAGTCAAGCAATTCCAGTACCATTTTATTCATTTTGGCGGCCTCGTCGGCTATGACTTCACAATAGAAATTCCGGTTGGCTTCGTCCTGAACCACATTTTCCTTTAGACCCTCCGCATAGCCCTGTATCAAGGCAATAGGGGTTTTAAGCTCGTGAGAAACGTTGGAAATAAATTGCCTCCGCATCTCATCTACTTTACGTTCATGTTCGATTTCCTGCTGCAATTTTTGATTGGCAGCCTGCAGTTCCGAAATCGATTTATCGAGCTGATCGGACAATGAATTTATGCTCTTCCCGAGTTCTCCAATCTCATCCTGGTGCACAGCTGCGTACTTCTCGGTGAAATCAAGCTGCGACATCTTCTGGGCTATATCATTCAGGCGTAATATAGGACCTGTGAACCGTCTGGCGAAAATATAAATGATGCCGCTGGCAAGCAGAATGGGTAAGAGACCGGTGAATAAAAAGAAACGGTTGGCCACCGCTGCGCTCTGTCCTAATGAAAGCAGGGATTTGCTGAGCAGCAAATAGTCGCCATTGCTGAGACGAGATATGATGTTGAGGAGACCCGAGTCCAGATTGGGGTCCTGACTCAGGGCTACTACCTGATTGCCGCTCTGCAGAGCTGATTGGTATTTGGTGATCAAAGGAACCAGATGATCTGCCTGGCGGATTCGCTTCCTTTCCACCCCAACTGGAACATCGGCTCCTGCTCCCGAGGAAGAATATTTGACTGCGAGGTTAGCGTCCAGGATGAGTATGTTAATTCCCGACAGGCGCTCCAGCCTGTTCAAGTCAACATAAAGGTCAGATACATCCCCGTTATATTCAGATGAGATCGCTGCTGCTGCTGCCAGCAAATCTTGCTTGTTTTGATTTACATAGTAAGTTTCCAAATAAGTTGAGTTCAACCACCATGAAAAAGCCACAAAAAAGACTATCAATAGACTGACGGTGATAAACAGGCGGCTGCGTATGGACATATTCATTTGTTTGCCTCGAATCTATAACCTACTCCCCTTACGGTCTGTATATAACTGCCCAGTGAACCCATTTTCAAGCGGAGATTTTTGATATGAGCGTCCACTGTCCGGATATCCCCGAAATAATCGTAATTCCAGACCGCATTCAATATCTGTTCACGACTTAGAGCACGGCCGGCATTGTCTGCCATATAGACCAGTAGTTCAAATTCCTTGGGGGTCAAGTCGATCGGTTTATTGTCAGCGTATACATAATGAGCGGTTTCATCGATTTCAAGTCCGCCCATAATCCGGGGAGGCAGAGCGACTTTTTGCCCGGCCCGTTTTAGAAGGGATTGAACCCGGGCTACCAGGATACGCGGGCTGAATGGTTTGGATATATACTCGTCAGCACCAAGGTCGAATCCAAACAGTTCGTCGGCTTCCTCCCCCCGTGCTGTCAACATGATGATGGGCACCGGCGAGTCTTTTCTTATTTCCCGGCAAACTGCCCATCCATCATATTCGGGCATCATGACATCCAGGATAAGGAGATCAATATTATTGTCCGCAAAAATCTCCAGGGCCTGTTTGCCGTTACTAGCTTCGAAAGTCACGAATCCAGCCTGTCTGAGAAAATCACTCACCAGTTTTCTCATCCTGGCTTCGTCGTCAGCTATCAGAATGTTTAAGCTCATATCTAACCTCATCTATTTCGGTATGGCTTCGGGCAGTAATGCAATGTCTAGGGCTTCTCTCTGAGGGTTACGGGCACGGTAATTGACTGGCCATCCC
>JAAZOA010000229.1 GCA_012798055.1 Syntrophomonadaceae bacterium
TATGAAAAATTCCGCCAGGGCAAGCTGGAAGAATGGGAAGAATATAATATCCAGGTCACTGATTGGGAAGTGAAGAACTACCTGACCAAGTTCTAAGTCGTGCAGTTACCGAGCCCATGCCCCTTGAGCCTTGCAGCTGTCAGGGATGCGAACAAAACCAAATCCAAACGTGCAATGATGCATCCCCTTCATCAGATTCAAGGTTTTCGGGGCGTGGGGTCCTCGGCGCCGACGCGGTGCTGAGGACCCGTTCCATGGTTGTCGATATACTGACCAATGAGGGTGAGTGATATGAGAATAAACAGTTTACCAGACAAGCAAGGTCTTTATGACCCGGCTTTAGAGCACGATGCATGCGGTATGGGCTTCGTGGTCAATATCAAGGGCTTGAAGTCCCATGACATAATCGAAGAAGCTTTGACGGTATTGGAGAATCTGAGCCACCGCGGTGCCAGCGGAGCAGACGAAAACACCGGCGATGGGGCCGGCATAATGCTCCAGGTCCCCCACGCTTTTTTCCAGCGGGAATGCAGGGTGTTGGGCTTTGAATTGCCGGACCAGGGAGATTATGGGGTGGGGATGATATTTGCCCATCGGTATGATGATTTCCGAAAAGTCCAGATGGATGCATTTGAGCGGATAGTCCGGGAGGAAGGCCAGGAGATCCTGGGTTGGCGGGAGGTGCCCATTGACCGGACTACCATCGGCGAAGGGGCCAAGTCGGTCATGCCCCGCTTCATCCAGGTCTTTATTGCCAGGGATAAAGAGGTGGCAAAGGGGCTTGAATTTGAAAGAAAGCTCTATACCATCCGCAAGCGGGCTGAAAAAGTCATCGTACCCATGTGCGAAGACAAGGGCGGCACTTTCTATGTGTCCAGCCTCTCATCGAAAACGATAGTCTACAAAGGCATGCTGACAGCGCAGCAGCTCAGGAATTTTTACCTGGATCTGTCGGACCTGGATTTCGATTCAGCCCTGGCTATGGTCCATTCCAGGTTTAGCACTAATACTTTTCCCAGCTGGGAGAGAGCTCATCCTAACCGCTATATCGTCCACAACGGGGAGATAAACACCATCCGCGGCAATGCCAACTGGATGAAGGCACGCCAGAAGGTCATCGATTCACCGCTCTTCCAGGATATGAGCCAGGTCTACCCTATAATAGATGATACCGGCAGCGACTCGGCTATGTTCGATAACTGCCTGGAATTCCTGCACCTGACTGGCCGTTCGTTGCCGCATGGGATTATGATGATGATTCCTGAACCTTGGGAATTCAATGAAACCATGTCCCAGGAACGCAAGGATTTTTACCGTTTCAACAACTTCATTATGGAGCCCTGGGACGGACCGGCAGCCATCGGTTTTTCCGACGGTGAGGTGATAGGTGCAGTATTGGACAGAAACGGGCTCAGGCCCGCCCGATATTATGTGACCAAAGACGACCGGGTAGTTTTGGCTTCCGAAGTCGGAGTCATAGATATCAAGCCTACCAACGTAAGCTATAAAGGTCGCCTGGAACCAGGGAAGATGCTCCTGATCGATACCAAGTCCCAGCGGATCGTTTCCGACCAGGAGATCAAGCATAGTGTAGCCAGCCTTCATCCTTACCAGGAATGGACCCGGCGGCATATCGTGGATCTTAGCGAAATCAGCCCGACAGCGGGGAGCGCGGCTGAAGCCGAACCGACCGACCTGCTCCAGCAGCAGAAGGCTTTCGGTTACACCTTCGAAGACATCCAGATGACTATCCAGCCCATGGCTGTCCACGGCACTGATCCGGTAGGTTCGATGGGCATGGACTCGCCCCTGGCTGTGCTGTCGGAACAGCCCCAGATGCTGTACCTGTATTTCAAGCAGTTGTTTGCTCAGGTCACCAATCCGCCTATTGACGGGATCAGGGAAGAGATCGTAACTTCCACCAGCCTGCCCCTTGGCAATACCGGGAACCTGCTGGATCCCTCCCGCGGGGATTCTGCCTGTATAATGCTGGAGCATCCGCTTCTGACTGATGAACAGATGGCCCGGATCAGGAATCTGGAAGACAAAAGATTCAAAACCGCGACCATCTCAATCCTGTATAAGGCAGCGGAGGGATCCAGGTCGATGAGCCGAACTTTGGACCGGATATTCCGGGAGGCTGATCAAGCCATCGCTGAGGGGGCCAACATCATTATCCTATCTGACCGCGGTTTGAACGAGACGATGGCTCCCATTCCAGCCCTGCTGGCTGCTTCAGGGCTGCATCACCACCTGACCCGTAAGGAGATCAGGACCAATGTGGGGCTGCTGCTGGAATCCGGTGAACCCAGGGAAGTGCATCACTTCTGTACCCTGGTCGGCTATGGGGTGACAGGAATAAATCCTTACCTGGCCTTTGCCACCCTGAGAAAGCTCCACCGGCAAGGCCGGCTGGAAGGGCTGGCTTACGAGGAGGCGCAGGCAAACTATATCAAAGCCTCAGTCAAAGGGATGCTTAAGGTGATCACCAAAATGGGAATATCCACCATGCGCAGCTATCATGGCGCCCAGATTTTCGAAGCTGTTGGGCTCAAACAGGAATTGGTGGACAAATATTTCACCATGACTCCGTCACGTTTGGAGGGCATAGGTTTGGAAGAAATCGCCCGGGAGAGCTGGCTGCGCCATGAAAGCGCCTTCAACGCAAACGATCCCGGCCGGGATACCCTGGAAGTAGGGGGATACTTCCATTGCCTGGACAGCGGTGAAATACACCTCTACAATCCCGAAACGATTTATCTCTTGCAGAGGGCATGCCGGGAAGGCAAATATGAGCTCTTCCGCGAATTTTCCCGCATGATAGGCGAGGAGAAGATCTACACCCTGAGAAATATGCTGGATTTCAATTGTGCGTTAAGCGATTCCATTCCTATCGAGGAAGTTGAACCGGTGGACAGCATCGTCAAACGTTTCAAAACCGGAGCCATGTCTTTCGGCTCGATCAGCCAGGAGGCCCATGAATGCCTAGCCATCGCCATGAACCACCTGGGTGGA
>JAAZOA010000230.1 GCA_012798055.1 Syntrophomonadaceae bacterium
CACCGACATTCCCGTGGCTGAAAAGCCAGTCAAAGCGGTCACAGCGCCAGCTTATGACAGCAAAAAGCTGATCGTAGCAGAAGGAACCGACCCTGCAGCCCTGATGAGCCAGGGTTTGGCCGCCTTGGGAGGCCTGGAGCAGATGGTAAAGCCGGGCTCTGTTGTTGTCATAAAGCCCAACTTCAGTGTGCCCCAGGCGCCGGAAGTGGCAGCAACTACCAAGCCGGCGCTGGTAGCCGCCCTGGTCAAGCAATGCCTGGCTGCAGGCGCAAAAGAAGCCAAAGTAATCGATCATCCCTTTACCAATGGTGCGTTGTGCCTGCAGAGGACAGGCATCAAAAAAGAAGTAGAAGCCGCCGGGGGCAGGATATTTGTATTGGACAAGGCCAATGATACCTACTATCGCCAGGTGAATCTGGGTGGGAAAGTTATCACTACAGCCTTGTATTCCCGGGATGTCCTGGAAGCCGATGTGTTCATCAATTTCCCGGTCCTGAAACACCATAATACTACCCAGATAACCATGGGGCTTAAGAACTTGATGGGGCTGATCTGGGACCGGGGCATTTTCCACCGGACCGACCTATTGCAGGGGATTGCTGAACTGGCAGCTTTCCGCAAGCCTCACCTGACGATCCTGGATGCTACCCGGGGCATAGTCGAGAATGGCCCCATGGGCCCGGGAAAGATAAAAGAATGGAACCAGCTGGTTATGGGTGCGGATCCCCTGGCCGTCGATGTATACGGGGCGACACTATTTGGCCTCCCTCCTTCGGCCCTGGGATATTTGACTGCTGCTGCCCAGCTGGGGGTAGGAGAGTTCGATCCCAATAAGATATCCGTGGTAAGAGTATGAAACAGCGCATCAAGATCGAGTGCTATCGCTTATTTTTACAGACCCTCTCCCTGTTTATATTTATGGGGGTTATGCTCTACCTGGCCTATCCCCTGGAATGGCGGGGGCCGGTATTGGTTTGGTTTTCACGCCTTGATCCATGGTTCCTATTCAGTCAGCTGCGCTGGCAGCATGACCTGCCTATTTGGGCCTGGCTACCGCTCTTGACCCTCCTGGTCACTGCACTGTGGGGGCGCCTTTTCTGCGGTTGGATCTGTCCTTTGGGTGGTCTCCTGGCTTGGACCGACAAGCTAGGGGCGTTTATCGGTAAAAAAATTCACCGTCAGAGAACCGGGGTTCATAAATTATTGCACCCCTACCGGTATTATTGGCTGCTCCTTCTAGCCGTGGTTTTCCTCTTGGGCAGCAATTGGGTGCTATTTTTCACTCCCTTCAGCATTTTCAGTCATGAACTGGGCAGGTTAGCCCAAGGATCCATACCCTGGATACTTTTGGTCGTCCTGGTGGCTACTCTGTTTTGGTCCCGGTTGTGGTGCGGCTTGTTTTGTCCTACCGGTATTTTGCTGTCACTGGCTGCCACCTGGCGACCCTACCTTTATAAAACCGATGATCAATGCATAAGGTGCGGCAAATGTGGGAAAATCTGCCCGGTGGATGCGGCCCCGGCTGAACCCGGTCAGGCCAAGGCATGGTGCCTGGTCTGCGGTGATTGCAGGGAGATCTGCCCGGTCCATGCGATCACCTATGTGCAGGAACATGCCGGTGAAAAAGAAAAAGCGGCTCAAGAATTGCCCGTTCCCTCAAAAGGACCGGTTTTTTCCCGGCGCCATTTTACCCGGTTGGCCATTGCCTTAGGTGCAGCCGTGCTATTATGGCGGAAAACGGCCGAGGCTTCCCGCAAATTCCTGCGACCCCCGGGGGCCCGGGAAGAAGCCGAGTTCAACCAGGTGTGCAGCCGCTGCGGGAGATGCATCCAGGTATGCCCCAAC
>JAAZOA010000231.1 GCA_012798055.1 Syntrophomonadaceae bacterium
ACATTGACCTGCACCGTTTGCCCGACCTTCTGCTTGGCGATATAATCCTGCACTTCAGTGGGATTGCCCATCTGATTGCCGTCGATGCCGACCACGATGTCCATATATTTCAGCCCGGCTCTTCCAGCCGGGCTGTCATTCAGGACATTCATTATCACAGCCCCTTTAGTGTCCGGACCTATTTTCAGCAAATCTGCTATTTCCTGCGATACTGCGCTCATACTTATGCCCATATAGGGACGCACAACTTTTCCGGTGCTTATCAATTCCTGCATAATGCTCTTGGCGGTATTTATTGGAATAGCAAATCCTATCCCCTGGGCATCAGCGCTGATGGCAGTATTAATAGCAATTACCTGCCCGTTCATATTGATAAGGGGACCGCCACTGTTACCGGAGTTGATGGCTGCGTCAGTTTGAATAAGGTTCTTATAATTGCGGTCCCGAATGGTGATGGGTCGACCTTTGGCTGATACCACCCCAACGGTAACAGTATGGTCCAAACCTAGAGGATTGCCTATAGCAATGACCCAGTCGCCCTGGCGCATGGCATCGGAATCACCCATAACTAGTGTGGGCAGTCCGGTTGCCTCTATCTTGAGGATGGCAACATCCAGCTCATAGTCTTGACCTACCAGGACCGCTGTATATGGTTTGCTCTGACCTTGGACCCTCACTTCAATATTTTGAGCCCCGTTGACTACGTGCTGATTGGTCATGATGTAGCCGTTCGGATCGATTATAAATCCGGTGCCGGTGGCAGTCTGAACCGACTGGGGCAATTCAAATCCATATATCCTGAACAAAGGATTATCGACTGCACTCGACCCGCGGGCTTCTATGTAGACGACCGCCGGCCCCACTGTTTCGACTATATCGGCTACAGAAACATCGGTGCCCCCAATGGCTAATTGATAAGCGGTGTTGTTGGCAATTATACTGTTGGAACCTGCTTGAGGAGTCTGCTGTTTGATGATGAACCATTCACCTGCCAGTAAAGCAACCAGGGCTATAATTGCTATTACAATCGATCCTCGTTTCATGATAATGTTCCTCCTCCCTTATGTTCTGCTATGTTTCAACAGCTAGTACCAATATACAGAGTACCTAAGTAGAGTTTGTGAAGAAATTGTGAAGATTTTGTGAAGCCTCCTATTTATGATATTAACAAAAAAGCTGGCCATTAAGCCAGCTTACCCATAAATCATATTGAATTGGTCTCTGGCATATGGAGCAAGACAATCATTTGACTTTGGCTTCACTCGAACTGGGAGAATACACTACCCGGCCAGGCGCAGCCAAAGACAAGCGACGGCTGGCCAGAATATCTAAAATGGCATAGTTTATATCTTCCTTCAACGCCATATAGCCCGGCGTCTGCGTATCGCGGCTGAAATATTGGACCAACACCTCAAGGCCATTGACGTTGATGTTCTCAAGGGCCACAAGAACCGAAGCAGGCTCTATTCCAGGGTGATTCTGGATCAGACTTCGTATCTCCTGGAGACATTCCTCAATGAGCTCCCGGGGACCTGCATAATCAATAATCAAGGTGAATCTGACTCGCCTTGCCCTCATCCTGGACCAGTTAGTAATGGCTTCATCAGCCAGGGTGGAGTTGGGAACAGTGACCAACGCTTGCGTGAAGGTGCGGAAGCGGGTACTGCGGAAGGAGATTTCTTCCACCATACCCTCGACACTCTTGGTTTCTACCCAATCCCCCAAAACAAACGGTTTTTCCATGATGATGACTACCCCACCGAATATATTGGCCAGCAAATCTTTGGCAGCCAGGGCGAATGCCAGTCCGCCCAGACCGAGTCCGGCAATGAACCCATTCACATCATAATCCCATTCATGGGCAGCCAGAACCAGGGCCATAGCCCAGATCAAGAACTGCAAGGCCTTGGAGAAGGAAGGGATCAAGACACTTTCTATTTTGAACCTGTCCCTGAGCCGTTCTGAAAATATTGACCCTGGACCAACCATTCCGTGAGCCCCCCAGGCCAGCAGAATAATCAGCAAGGTTCGAAAACAACAGTTGGCCAGTTGATCAACAGCCGTAGCCAAAGGCAAATAGAGCACAGTCAGATAAAGGCCGAAAATAAAGACAATAGCCTTGATAGGGCGGCTGAAAGCGGTCAGCACTTGTTCATCCAGCTGCGATGGGGTCTGACTGGTATACCTGAGCAAAAGCGGCAGTAAAAAACGGCTGAACACGATGCCCAGCAACCAGAAACCCAGGATCAACGCCAGTGGAACCATGACTCTGCTAGTTTGCGTTTCGATGACTCGATGCCTCCTCTTTCGACCATGATACCATTACAGGTAGGCAGCAAAAAAGGGGGGTATTGGCATACCCCCCTTTTTAACCCTTATTTTTCTTTCTCTTCTTTTTCCTGTTTGGCTTTGGCAATTATCTTTTCAGCGTCCATAGGAGGAACCTCTTCATAATGATCCATCTCCATACGGAACTTGCCCCGGCCTTGGGTAATCGACTTGAGGTCGATGGTATAGCGGCTCATTTCCGCCAGGGGCACCTGGGCTTTGACGATTTGTTTTTTGCCGGCCGGTTCCATGCCCAGAACCCTGCCTCGTTTGCTGTTCAGATCGCCGATGATGTCGCCCAAATAGGTGTCAGGGATTTCGATCTCCACATTCACAATCGGCTCCAGCAGCACCGGTTTGGCACTCTCCATGCCCTTCTTGAAAGCCAGTTTAGCCGCAGTCTTGAAGGCCATTTCCGAGGAGTCCACTGTGTGGTAAGATCCATCATACAAAGTCGCCTTAATCCGGGTAACCGGATAACCTGCCAGAACACCCTCTTCGAGGGCTTCCTGCAACCCCTTTTCTACGGCGGGGAAATAGTTGCGCGGCACGGCTCCGCCAAAGACATTTTCTTCAAATTTGAATGCTTCATCTTCGTTGGGCTCGAATTTGATCCATTCATGTCCGTATTGACCATGTCCGCCGCTCTGTTTCTTGTGCTTGCCTTCAACTTCCACCGTGGAACGGATAGTCTCCCGATAGGGTATGCGCATATCTTTTACTACGACTTCTACCCCAAATTTGCGGGACAGCTTCTCAGTGATGATGTCCATGTGCGCGTCGCCCATGGTCCGCATGATGGTCTGGTGGGTCTCGGCGTTCTTCTCCACACTAATAGTCGGATCTTCCTCCAACAATCTTTGCAGAGCACCGCTGAGTTTGTCTTCGTCGCCTTTACTTTTGGGTTCTATGGCCATGTTTAGCGTAGGCACCGGGAATTTGATAGGTTCAAGCACAACGGGGTTGGATTTTACAGTCAGGGTATCTGATGTGTTGGTAACTGCCAGTTTGGCAACCGCGGCTATGTCTCCAGCGTTCAGTTCCGGTACAGCCGACTGTTCCTTGCCGGTCATAACCAACAATTGGGTAATCTTTTCTTCCTTTTCCTTGGTGGAATTATAGACAACGCTGTCTGCCTTCATTTTTCCGGTGAAAATCCTGAACATGTTGAGTCGCCCGATATAGGGATCGGCAATGGTCTTGAAAACCTGGGCGCTGAGGGGCAAATTTTCTATGTCTTTGCCTTTGACCAGGGCATTGCTGTCGGGTGTGGGAGAGCAATCCACCATGAAGTCCATCAAAGGCTGGATACCTATGTTTTTCAGCGCAGAACCGCAGAAGGCGAATACGGCAGTACCGGCGGCAGCTGCTTCCTTGACTCCTTGGGTTATTTCTTCATCGCTTAACTCTTCGCCCTCAAGATAACGGGTCAGCAGTTCGTCGTTGGCTTCGGCCGCTGCCTCGATGAGTTCCATCCGGGCCATTTCCACATCATCCATCATATCAGCCGGGACTTCAGCTTCAGTCATCTTGCCCGTGCCGGCTTCGAACAGATACGCCTTCATCTTCAGGAGGTCAACCACTCCCTTGAAATTGTCTTCCTTGCCAATGGGCAGCTGCAATGGCACAACGTGGTCACTGAAGGTCGATTTGATTTCGCTGATCACCTTATGGAAATCAGCATTTTCCCTGTCCATCTTGTTTATAAACAATATTTTGGGGATGTCGGGATTTTCCTCCCAAATAATCTGGGTTTGCACCTCTACTCCCGCAGTAGCCGCAAAGGTGAGCAGCATGCTGTCTGCCACCCGCAAAGCTCCGCATACCTCGAAGTAGAAATCGGCATACCCAGGGGTGTCCAGTATATTCAGTTTGCAATTTTTGTATTCACATGGCACCAATGAAGTGCTGATGGTTATTTTCTTTTTAATTTCCTCGGGCAGAAAGTCGGCAACCGTATTACCGTCATCAACCTTTCCCAGCCGCTTGGTGGCACCGGTATTGAAAATCATGGCTTCTGCCAGAGATGTCTTTCCCGTACCGCCATGACCTGCGAGAGCAATATTGCGGATTCCGTTCGTGGGGTAAACCTTCATCCAATAACCTCCTCAATATTTTTACATACGTAGAAATGTTACTATACTTTGCTGCAAACGGCAAAATAAATCTGGATCACCTGCCCTAGTCTCGGGCTCCGAAGACCAGTCTCCAATATAGGACCCCGGCCACGACCAGGAACAAAATCAGCTGGTAATAGATAACTCCCTTATAAGCGTCAACCAAAAGGGTATAAGCAATCGCCAGGGCTGTCGGAAATATAAGTGAACTCGCTATTGGTTTGTTGGGATGAGAAGGATCAAGCCGTTTTTTCTGAATATGCGTCCAATTGAAGATCAACAGAAATATTAGTATATTTATCACCAAACTGAAAAAAGTGATCTTACTCCCCCCTCAGCAAGGATTCCAAATAGGTAGTCCGGATGCGGCGATATTTTTCCACCAGCCTGTAATCGGTCAGATCC
>JAAZOA010000232.1 GCA_012798055.1 Syntrophomonadaceae bacterium
CACCTTGGCGCCCCAACCCATTTCCTTGAGCTCGCTTTCGATTTCAAACAGGTCATTTTCCGAACTGTCTATGATTAACAATTGCCTGGGCATGAATTTGGTGAGTTGCCGGCACAATTCTGATCCGATCGAACCGCCGCCACCGGTAACCATCACAATTTTGCCCTGAATATACCCGCACACCTGTTGCAGGTCAATTTCTACCGGATGCCTTCCCAGTAAGTCCTCCATCTTGACTCTGCGCACCTGTGCGCCAATTGAGCCCTGGGTGTTTTCATAAATATGCGGCAGGATTCTCAGTTTGGCACTTGTTTCTTCACAAATATTGATTATGCCTCTTATTGCAGGCCCTTTGATAGAGGGCATAGCTATTATTATCTCCTCTATTTCCAGGCTGGAGACCAATTCCGGAATATCGTAACGGTTGCCTTTAATGGGAAGTCCTAGCATCATTTTGCCAATTTTACGGGGATCGTCATCAACAAACGCCACCGCATCGAGTCCTAGATGGGGATTAAGCTGTATCTCCTTTACCAAAGTCGCACCTGCATCACCTGCACCTACGATAAGAACTCTGTTTCCGCTACGTTGGCGTTGGTTGAAATAATCACGGGTAAGCTTCCACCATAAACGGGAAGCGGAGATGCTCAAAATAATGAGCAGCCATCCCAAAAAATAGGTCGCACGGGGTAAATCGGGCAGGTGAAAAGCCTCCACGATTATGACAAATAAACCCATGCTGCAGGAGGTTGACAATATTATGGAGAATAATTCGCCCCAGCTGGCATATTCCCAAATTCTTCCATACAATTTGAAAGCTAGGAGAAACCCGAGGTTACATCCCGTCAGGAGGGGCATCAGGGTAATAAACGCACTCATGTATTGTGCCGGTATATGACCGTCAAATCTAAGCAACAAGGCTAACAGTATCGCAAGGTTTATCAGTATAGCATCTGTTGCCAGCATGATGAATCTTCTCTGTGAAAAAACACCCATCAAGTATTATCCCCCCAAGAGTCACTTTATCGAAATCCGGCAGCGCTAGTGTCATAAAATTCCAACCACAGTCTCTTTCGTTGCCAGCCGGGTATGTCCTGTAGGTTATCTGTCGTCAAAATGTCGGTATTTTCGACTTTTTCCCTTACTCGATCAAAATTTGCCACCACTCATTTTTTAGAAATGAATCCCTGACCTTCAACCCCGAAGGCACCAGTTACATTGATACTCGAAATCTAAGATATGGCTTAGTTTTTTTGCGTCTTATGCATATAGCTGAAGATGCGGCGAAAATATGTGCTCCAGTTGGAGAGCCGGGATTGACCGTTAGGCTGGTCGGCCTCCCACTCCGGAATCTGCGGATAAGCTTTGCGGGCTACCGGCACACGGGACGAATCGAGTCCCCACCGTTTCTCTATCTCCTCGAATGCGGCATGCAGAACCGCAGGACTAGATTCAGCCTTGTCTATTGCGCTGGCGGGTTTGATTTTGGAAAGCCTGAGGGATGATTGCATTTGCTTACACCTCACCCATGGTTGATCAAAAGGGTCTCTCTTATAGATTATACGTTATCGGCCGACAAATTTTCGCAGTAGGTACAAATGGTTAACAGATGGAAGGTATTCTGCCGCCTATAAACCTGACCTGGGCCAGCCAAAAGAAAATCCTGCCCGGGCCGCTGACCAAGCAGGAAAAACAGACTCTTCTTCGGCAGCCAGGCTATCATAGGCATTGCTGCCCTTAGATCCTCGGCTTTGCGTCCCTGGTTTTCACCAGGTTTGCCTTTTTCGGTAGGGCTCGCTACCCCGCCGCACGGTTCGGTTGCTGAAACAAAAAACCTGCCCGGAAGCTGCCGAGCAGGTGTCGGATGCTTTGATCCGCTCCTGGCAGCCCGGCCGTCATCTCCTCGCGGTTTTAGACCCGTAGCTTTGCGTCCCTGGTTTTCACCAGGTTTGCCTTTCTCAAGACTTTACAGAAATCCTGACCTATCTTAATTCTACCCTTTTCCGGGCAGGATTGTGGATAGATATATCCCAATATACCAGCCGGCATATATATACTCAAGGGAGTGGTGACGAAACGCCGCGGTTCAGCCACAAAATCCCGAGCTGTTCCCATCATTAGGCATAAGCCATGACATTTTCCTTGTATTTGTCCCCGCTGGGCACGGAACGGCTGAAGTTCTTGAGTTTGATTTCCCATCCAAAGGTCCCCTTCTGGACGGCTTCCACCTGGTTGCGGTTGACCAGGA
>JAAZOA010000233.1 GCA_012798055.1 Syntrophomonadaceae bacterium
CGGTATTGGCATTTCCCATCACTCCTTATATTTATGTACTTATAAATGCATGAATATATCTGGGCTCATTTCAGATCTCCATACTGGGGATAACGGCCTTTCAATAGCAATTCTCCATCAACCAGGGTTACCGGGAAGGCGTTTCTGCCTTCCTGCTGGGCAATGGAACTGATGACTGAATTACCTAGAAATTTTTGGGGGTGCTGGGTCATAGAGATAACCTCTACCTGTAATTGCTCTTTTTTTAGTTTCAACAGAAGTTCCTTGAACTCTGCTTCTGCTGGATTGGATATCGGCGCACAGCAACCTACCGGGATTTCGAATACTTCAATTTTTTTCATTCTCATACCTCCTATACATATCCCTTCTATGCATATCCCCTACAGGCATATTAAAAGATTTCAAGTCCTCCGGTCAAGGTCCAGGGCCTGTTTATTAAAAAATATTTGGGCCCCTGGCAATGGTCGCTGCCCGTTCCCTAATACATCGTTGCCATTAGTTGTGACCACTTGCATAACTTGCTAGAATAAAAATGAAAGGAGGTGGTGAGCATGAACAAAAAAGAGTTTGATGAGATTATGGACATGGTAATTGCTGCTGAAGTGGAATCCTTCGAATTTTATCGTGATGTAGCCGCAAAATCAGCCGATGAACACGTTAAGAAGATCTTTTTACAGTTTGCCCAGGATGAACAGGACCATGTAGCTATTACTAAAAACATAAAAGCCATGGACCTGGAAACTTTTTCATTCTGCGAGGGCGCAGGATACAAAATAGCCCAGATGTGTATTGTTGGCGATTATAAGATTTCTGAAACGGTACAGATGCCTAAATTGTCGGCAGATTTGAACCCCGTGGAGGCGATTGCCTTGGCCCTGAAAAAAGAGGAAGCGGCTATGAATGCATACTCCAGTTTGGCTGAGGTAGCGGAAGATACGGAGAAAAAACATGTGTTTGCAGAACTGGCCAAAATGGAAGAAGCCCACAAGGTCAAGATCGAAGACCTATATACCAACGCCGCCTTTGGTGAGGTATGGTAATGACTGCTTTTTACCTCAATTTGACAAATTCCCTCAACATATATAGAATTATGGCATAGCCATATAATAATCTGCTTATAATCCAGGCATTATCTTCATAACAATCCAGGTCCTTAGCTAGCATTCATTTTTGACTGGTTCTAATGATTATCTGGTACCTTCAAAAGATTTAGCCGGGAATGGATCCATCACTTTTATTCAATCTGCTGCACGATTCTCAACTCACGACTTTTGACCAACACTTGAATTATTATCCCTTGTTCAAAACCTTCAGTTTTTCTTGTATGTTCTGCATGGTCCACATGTCCGCTCAACGTGAATATTTCATCTGATGTCAATTGGGCAACTTGAATGACTTATCCCATTTTATTTAGAACCCCGATATTCTGATTTCTTCATTTTGGTTTGGTAATCCAAGGAAAGGGGGGCAGCACATAAAGCTTACCAACCTGACGAGTTGTATGACACATTGCCTTGAATCGCCATATTGCCCGAATTTGTGAAGGAGGTTTTTTAAATGCCAAATAAAATACTGGTGGCACTGGACAATTCATCTTATGCAGACAAGGTTGCGAACTATGCCCTTGATGTCGCTGCGAAGATGGGAGGCATCCTATTGGGTTTGGGAGTAATCGAAGGTGATTATCTTCAAGAGTGCAGTGAGGATGATCAGTTTGCGTGTATGACCAGAGACTTCTGGAGGGGTTCATTCAAGGATACCCTGAACAAATGCCACAAACTAGCTGAAGAAAGGCAACAGTATTTTAAAATATACGAAGCAGAGGGTAACGCCGCCGAAGAAATCCTCAAATTTGCCGAGAAAGAGGAGATTGATTTGATAATCCTGGGCCACTTGGGCAAGGGCGCAGCAGCAGGAGGAGGCTTCCCCATCGGCAGTGTGGCCCAAAAGGTGTCCGCTTTCAGTAAATGTCCAGTCCTCATAGTCAAGTAAAATCAATCCCTGTGATAGAGCAAACCTCGTATCAGGCATGCGAAGTTGAGGACTGACTAATCCTCATTGAAGGAGGTTTTTCTGATGCCCGGTAAAATATTGGTGGCGTTAGATAATTCCGATTATGCTGACAAGGTCATGAATTATGCTATTGAAGTTGCGGAGAAAATGGGGGCTACTCTCTATGGCTTGGGAGTCATCGAGGATGCCTATGTCAAAGCCTTGGATGAGAATGATCCCATTTCGGTTGAGAACTATGGTTTCTGGAAGTCATCTTTCCAGGAAGTACTGGAGAAATGCCAAAAACTGGCTGAGGCCAAAGGGGTTTACTTCAATCTGGAAGTAAACAAAGGCAATGCAGCCGAGGAAATACTGAAGTATGCTGAATTTGCAGGGATCGACCTGATTGTCCTGGGTCATCTTGGTAAGGGAGCAGCATCAGGCTTCCCCATCGGCAGCGTCGCCCAAAAGGTGGCGGCTTATAGTAAATGTCCGGTCCTCATCGTAAAGTAAAATCTATTCCGGCCATACTTTAAACATCCTCAATCAGATGCGCACAGCATATGGTCGGGGAGGTGTTTTCAATTCCCTATAAATGACACAATAAGGAGCTTCACTCCGCTCTTTATTATGTCAATGGGGGCTTCCCGGTTGTTATTTCTATTGGTCTATGATCATATGTGTTTCTGCATTCATGGAAGGAAGGGGTCTTGATGGGATTGACAGCCAGCAGCCCGGAAGAATACGTCAGTTATCTGACGGCAGAGAGAAGAGCAGTGCTGGAGAGACTGAGATCGGTCTTGAAGGATAATCTCCCGAAAGGCATGAAAGAAACCATGGCTTATGGCATGATCGGCTTCGTGATTCCGCCCTGGCTTTACCCGCCAGGATATCAAGCCAGAGCTAAAGAACCGCTTCCTTTTATGAGCCTAGCATCACAGAAGAACCATATTGCCCTCCATCATATGGGGATCTATGCCTTCCCGGAGACGTTAGAGTGGTTTAGAGAGGAGTATACCAAAAGGTTTAAGACCAAACTGGATGCAGGTAAGGGCTGTTTACGCTTCAAGAAGCTCGATACTATTCCCTATGATCTTATTGCCGAACTCTGCAGGAAGATCACAGTGGAAGATTACCTGTCTCATTATGACAAAGTCCGGGGGCACTGAGGTTTTTCAATCGTGATTACCTTAGGGCACAATCAGCACCGGGCATGGGGTTTCGTGCAGTACATGGGTAGCAACACTTCCCATTATGGTTCTTTTGATCCCCCCGAGTCCTCGATATCCCATTACAATTAGGTCTGTCCCACTGGCTTTAGCTTCGGCACAGATTTCTTTACCGGGATCTCCGATTCTTAGCAGAGTACTTACCTGAGTAGAAAGGCTATCAGTTATTTCCAGACTGCGGGCAAACACTTCTTGGGCCCCTTCCTGCTGAAATGCCTTTATTTGTTCCTGATTGAAAAATATTTTCATGTTGGGCAAATTGTAGCTGGGCTGGACATTTAATAAGGTTATCTCCTTTTCTTTGCCTTCAGCAATTGAAATAGCAAACCGCACGGCTTTTTCAGCTCCAACCGATCCGTCTACAGGTATCAATATCTTCATCATTGGCCAACACCTCCAGAATTCAGCTTAGTACAAAAGTCGATCCAATAGTGATC
>JAAZOA010000234.1 GCA_012798055.1 Syntrophomonadaceae bacterium
AGATTCTAAAGAAAATGCGGTTGATTAAACCATAGAATGCGGATTTTAATACGCACTTCCACGGAGAGGCCGGAAGTGCTTCATAAAGGCACCATTGTCATCGGGGGGATTAAGGGCTAGGATATCGAAGCGGCCATTGACCTGGCGGTGGACATGCGGGATAACCTGGAACCCACCGTCCTGGCCCCTGATTATACGGATACCAATGTTTCGGTCAAGGTGGTCAAGATCATCCAGAGCTATGCCAAGATAATCGACAAGGTGGTATGGGGGAAATAGGAATCCTTTTGGGAGGTAATATTTATGAAAAAAGTCATCTTGATATGGTTTGTAACTGTGGGGCTTTGCTTGAGTTTGTCAACCTCAGTCTGGGCAGCACCAAAGGTAACGCTGAACGGCCAGCAGCTGTCATTTGAGGTTCCGCCGGTGATAGACAACGGAAGGACTCTGGTCCCTCTGCGTGCAATTTTCGAAGCCATGGGCGCAACGGTTACCTGGGATCAGGAGAATATGGCTGCCACAGCCATTAAAGGCGATACTAAGGTACTGCTAAAGGTAGGATCCACAACCCCAACCATTAATGGTCAGGTGAGTCAATTGGATGTACCTGCCCAAGTAGTAGATAATAGGATCCTAGCTCCACTCCGTTTTGTTGGAGAGGCATTTGGAGGATCAGTCCAATGGGACCAGCGTACTGAGACAGTAATAATAGGAACCAAACAAATTATTATCAGCGATTCTAATCCTAACTACGGCAAGATCATATTTCCTGATGGCGGATTATATGAAGGTGAAATCAAAGATGGCCTGAGGGACGGGCAGGGCACGCAAAAATGGATTACCGGAGATGAATACGCGGGTGGATGGAAGCAGGATCTCATGAACGGTGAGGGAACAGGGACTTGGGCCAACGGGGGCAAGTATGTTGGAACCTGGGTTAACGGTAACCGGAGCGGCAAAGGTGTGATGACTTATGGGAACGGCGGCAAATATGATGGAAATTGGATGAATGATAGCCGTAATGGGTCAGGATGTTATACCTGGCCAAATGGCGATAAGTATACTGGGGGCTGGGTGGATGATTATTGTACCGGACAAGGCATGTGCATTTGGACTGACGGAGACAAGTATTTGGGTGAATTCAAGGAAAACATAAAGAGCGGCCAGGGCACCTATACTTTTGCCAACGGAGACCGATATTCCGGGGCGTGGGCGAATGACAAACCGAACGGATACGGTACTTATACATGGAAAGCAAATGGGGGCCGGTATGTGGGAAATTGGGTAAACGGTATACGTGATGGCGAAGGTGCCTATTACACTAGCAGTGGAATACTATATAATCAAAAATACAGCAATGGGGTTCTGGTACAAAATCCGACCAGTACAACTACATATACCCCGACTTATACACCACCAACATATGTGCCATCATATACTCCGCCTACATATGTACCAATCTATACCCCTTCATACGTACCCATTGTTACCGGGGGTGTTATAGAATCCAGAATTGATGGGGAATTTGAAGGCTTTGACGGAGATACTATCTTCACACTTATGAATGGCCAGATATGGCAGCAATCTTCATATCATTATCACTATCACTATGCTTATATGCCCAAAGTGTTGATTTATCCGTCCTATGGAAGGTATAAAATGCATGTTGAGGGAGTAAATACGGATATCTATGTTGTGAGATTAAGATAGGATTGCCTTAGGGCAATATAATTTCGACTCGGCAGCTGGGGGTACCCAAGAATCCAGTCTGGTGAAAATAGACGGAGTGTAAATGCAGTTACAACAAGACGAAGCCAATCTGCCGAAAATAGTGCGCTGGGTTTTTGTAATCATCTGGATGACGCTGATCTTCTGCTTATCTGCCCAGCCTGCGGATGAATCAGATGCACTCAGCGGCCAGACTATCCGCATGGTAGCCAAACTGGTCATGCCGGGATTTGCCGATCTTCCGCAAATCCAGCAGGAGAACATAGTATCGAGCTGGCAACACACGGCCCGAAAAACCGCCCATGGCCTGGCGTATTTTGTTTTGGGCTCACTGTGCATGGCCGCTATGCTGCAGCATGAACTGCAGATGATGCCAAGTGCTATCATAGCTTTGGGTATTTCAATTGCCTATGCCGTAAGCGATGAAGTCCACCAGCTGTTTGTCGTTGGCCGAAGCAGCCAGTTGTCCGATATGGGCATCGACGCCTGCGGGGCCTTGATGGGCATCCTGCTGGTTTTTATCCTGCATCGATTCAAGCCCCTGTGCCATGAGGGGAAGAAAGGGTAAAAGCCTGAAGTACGGTCCTGGAGAGATAATTGACAATCACCCAGCGAAGGAGTGGTATAGTGCGCCCCATTGTCAAGACAGTACCAGCTTAAAAATAAGCTAATGCCGTCCTCCTTTTCTAAGATGCTATTTTATTAACCAGCAAGTGCCGGTAATAATCAATGGGTCGAACATATCCCAGTGATTGGTGCTGCCGTTCACAATTGTAGAATTCAATATAAGCTTGTAACCCTTTCCTCAGAGCCCTGGGGCTGACATATTCGTTGATATAGATGTCTTCATATTTGAGGGTGCGGAAAAAG
>JAAZOA010000235.1 GCA_012798055.1 Syntrophomonadaceae bacterium
AGCTCGGATGGGATATTTACCCTGAATGAGGCTGCCTGCCTGGGGTGCTGCAGTCTCGCCCCTGTTATGATGATAAACGGGAGAGCTTATGGGCCGCTCACCCCGGATAAAGCCCGTCAGATAATCAGAGAGATTTATACTCTTGAGCAACAGAAAGAGCGGGAGGGGGTCCTGGCATGATCGTCAAAGTAGGCCTGGGTAGTTGCGGGATTGCCGCCGGAGGTCTGCAGGTCTGGGATGCTGCTCGGGACGAAATCCGTTCCC
The DNA here is from genome assembly GCA_012798055.1 of Syntrophomonadaceae bacterium. Lineage (GTDB taxonomy): Bacteria > Bacillota > Syntrophomonadia > Syntrophomonadales > Syntrophomonadaceae > PHAA01. The sequence goes on from JAAZOA010000235.1 coordinate 265, forward strand.
GGGGACTTGACTGGGACCTGCAACAGACTGGCTGCATAGGCATGTGTCACCATGAGCCTCTAATGGACATAATAGCTGAAGATGGAACTGTCCACAGTTACGGGAACGTAACCCCGGCCATGGTAGGGGACATCATAACGGCCGAACTGGATGGTAAAGGCCTGGGAAAATATATAGTTGCCACCGAAGATAGTCCTAATGCCTTCCTGGCAGGGCAGGTGAGGGTAGCCTTGCGCAACTGCGGTTTGATCGACCCGGAATCGATCCAGGACTATATAGCAGCGGGAGGCTATCGCGCCCTGGAAAAAGTGGTCAGTGAGATGACACCTCTGCAATTGATAGAAGAAATCAAGGTGTCTGGTTTGAGGGGGAGAGGCGGAGCCGGCTTCCCCACCTGGTTCAAATGGAACGCAACCAGGCAGGAGCCAGGCCGGGAAAAATATGTTATCTGCAACGCGGATGAAGGTGATCCCGGGGCTTTTATGGATCGCAGTGTACTGGAGGGGGATCCCCATTCGGTGTTGGAGGGTATGCTGGTGGCAGGGTACGGCATCGGTGCCCAAACCGGGATCATTTATGCACGGGCTGAATATCCGCTGGCGATCAGGAGACTGGAAATCGCCATACAACAAGCCCGGGAGGTCGGCATGCTGGGCAGCAGGATAATGGGCAGCGATTTTGCGTTTGACATATCGGTAAAACAGGGGGCCGGTGCCTTTGTCTGCGGTGAAGAAACGGCGCTCATAGCTTCACTGGAAGGTGAACGGGGCATGCCTCGCCTCAAGCCTCCATTTCCCTCCCAGCGCGGTTATTGGGACAAACCCACCAACATCAATAATGTGGAGACCTTTGCAAATGTTCCTTGGATCGTAAATCATGGCGGTGAAGCTTTTGCCGCCATGGGTACTGAAGACAGCAAAGGGACCAAGGTGTTCGCCCTGGCCGGCAGGATCAAGCGGGGCGGACTCGTAGAGGTGCCCATGGGTATGACCCTTCGGGATATCATATTCGGTTTGGGCGGCGGAATCAAAGACGACAAAGAATTCAAAGCTGTGCAGATGGGAGGGCCTTCCGGAGGTTGTATCCCGGCTTCCCTGGTTGATACCCCGGTGGACTACAAGTCCATAATGGCCACCGGTGCTTTTATGGGATCCGGAGGTATGGTGGTCGTAGACGCAACCACCTGCATGGTGGATTTGGCCAGATATTTCCTGAAATTCACCCAAAGCGAGTCCTGCGGCAAATGTGTCCAATGCCGTATCGGGACCAAGCGCATGCTGGAGATCCTGGAGAGGCTTTGCGCGGGAGAAGGACAAAAGGGCGATATCGAACTGTTGCTATCACTGGGCAACCAGATAAAAGAGGGTTCGTTGTGCGGTCTGGGCCAGGGAGCCCCAAATCCGGTGGCGACCACTATAAAATACTTCCGGCATGAATACGAAGCCCATATCAATGAAAAGAAATGCCCGGCACATCAATGCAAGGCTTTGATCCGATACTACATCGATCCGGAAAAATGCAAGGGCTGTACCCTTTGTGTCAAAAAATGCCCGGTAGCCTGCATATCCGGTGAGAAAAAGAAGGCTCACGTCATCGACCCTGCTAAAT
>JAAZOA010000236.1 GCA_012798055.1 Syntrophomonadaceae bacterium
CAGGTTCACGACTGCCCGGCTGACTCCTGGGAGGGCGTTCAATTTCTTCTCTATCCGGGCCGAGCAAGCTGCACAGGTCATGCCGGTTATTTTCAGGTCAATATGCCCAGCTGCTAGAGCGGCCGGATGGATGACTTCATAACCCAGTTTTTTTATGATCTGGTCTATCTGCTCCGGACTGGTCAATTGGTCATCATATTCCACCGTAGCCCTTTCCAGGGCCAGGTTGACATTGGCCGCGGCCACCCCCGGCAGCCTGGCGATGCCCTTCTCTATCCGGGCAGCACAGGCCGCACATGTCATCCCTGCGATATTGACTGTCTCTTTTTTGTGCACCTGGTCCTCACCCCACCATCCGCAGCGATCAAAAATCCTAATTTGAACCTTCAATGTTATTATAACAGTACACCTGCCAAGTCTTTCCTGCTCAGTGTGGATACCCGATAACTGACCACAGTCAGTTTGACCTGTCAGCCTAGACTACCCCGCATTTGTATAATATTTAGTTATTTGATTAATAATAAAATTCTTGCTAGTATTGTTTAAATCGATTAAGGAGCCAAGCTGTGATTTTCGATATTCATGTTCACGAAAAAACATATTCCCGCGACAGCTCCATAGGCTTGGAGGAGATTGTCGCTGAGGCCCGCCGTAAAGGTTTGGACGGGATATGCATAACCGACCATGAGAGCAATGGCCTGTCCAGCCTGGCGCAGCAATACTGGCAGGACTGTGGTTTCCCGGTCCTGGTTGGGGCAGAGATCCTGACCCATGAGGGTGATATCCTGGTATTCGGTCTGGAACGGTTGCCCCGCTACAAGCTGCACGCCCATGAACTGCTGCACTTGGTCTCTAGTCAGGGCGGGGTTGGTATAGCCGCCCACCCCTATCGCAACAATAACCGGGGGTTAGGCGACCATATAAAGACTCTGCGGGACCTGTCCGGTTTTGAGGTGTTGAGCGGCAGAACCGAACCGCCGAATAATGTCAAAGCTATGCGGGCCGCGCGTCAGTTCGGCCTGGCAGGCTTCGGAGGGAGTGATGCGCACGAACTGTTCGAAGTTGGCAAATTCGGGACCTATTTCACTGATGCAATCTTGGCTGAGGATGATTTTTTAAACGCCGTAAGATTGCAGAAGTATGCACCTGTTTATTATGCTCATGGCAAATATAATTTTTGGGGAGGAGAAGGGGTATATGAATATGAAGAAATGTCTGGCCCTGGTTATGGCTTTGGTTATGGTGCTAAGCCTGGTAGGCTGCAGCAAGAGTGCCGACACCAGCAAGAAGACCACCACCTATGTCGGGCAGGACTGGTCCTCCGATAATTACAACGAATCCCTCAAAGGCACAGTATTGAACCTCTACGGTGTAACTGATATTGTCAGGCCGACCCTGGATGCCTTCGAGAAGGACACTGGCATCAAGGTTGAGCATCTTACCATGCAGAACGCCGAGATCCTGCAGCGACTGATCAATGAGGGTCAGGCTGGAGTCTCCATTGCAGACATATGGTGGACCGGCGGCGCGGATACCTTTATCGACGGAGCCCAGAAGGGTCTGCTGCTTCCTTACAAATCGCCCAGCGGCGAAGCTCTGGCAGCTAACATGAAGGATGCCAACGGTTACTGGCATGGCACTTCGCTGACCATTGTCAACTGGGTGGTCAACAAAGACCTGGTAGCCAAAAAAGGACTGAAAATGCCGGAAACCTGGGATGATTTACTACAGCCCGGGCTGAAGGGGGAAGTATCCATGCCCAACCCGGCCTCCTCAGGAACCGCATACAATGTAGTCACATCCATGCTGGAGGTCAAAGGCGAGGAAGCGGGTTGGAAGTACCTTGAACAGCTTATCGGGCAAGTGCCTTTCTTCCCCGCCCGGGGAAGTGATCCGGCCAATCTGGTAGTGCAAGGCGAAGCCATCGTAGGCATAAATGCCAGCAACGGGGACCGGGAGCTGGAAAAGAACAACCCCCATATCGCCCTGGTCTATCCCAAGGACGGAACCG
>JAAZOA010000237.1 GCA_012798055.1 Syntrophomonadaceae bacterium
CTGTGCATAGTGCTGTTCAGCTTTGACCTGGCCACCGGCAGGCTGGTCCGGGTCGAGGATGAATACACCGGGCTGCGGGAGCCCGCCTGTGTCATACACCCCGCGGCTTCCCGGGTCAATGGCATAACCATGGCCGACGTATGCGGCCAGGAGCTGGATTATGAGCGGGTGGTGGAGATCGTGGAACGGGCCGACTTCCTCATCGCCCACAATGCCTCCTTCGACCGCAATTTCCTGCTGCGGCTTTTTCCGGGCATAGGTGACAAGAAGTGGTTTTGCTCCATGGCCGGCATCGACTGGAAGGGCAAGGGTTTCGCCAATCGGAGGCTGCAGGACCTCTTGTACCAGCACAATATAGTCCCGGCCAAGAGGCACCGGGCCAGTGACGACGTCTATGCGACCCTGGAACTCCTGACCCACCACCGGGTCGGGCGGAGGAGCTACCTGGCCGAGCTTTTGTGGGGGGCGGAAGAATGAGGAATTCAGCCGGATGTGACGCCTTGGGCGTCGCGAGGACAGGCTAAATGGTATAGAATATAATGAAAGGATAGATAGGGAAAAGGCGAGACTAAGTGTCGAGGAGTGATGCCGGTGATCAGCAGGGATATGCTGGAGCTGTTATTCCGTCCAGCCAGCATGCAAAGATGGAATGATCATATCCGCCCCCATACCGGATTCAGTGAGCTTGACAAGCAGGCGCACAAGATGGTGTTCGCCTACATGCTGGCCCGGACCGAAGAAAGCGACCGGGACCGCAGGATCGACTGGCAGAAGCTGATCGAAGGGGGCATATTCGAGTTTCTGCAGCGCGGGGTGCTCACTGACCTCAAACCCGATATCTATCACAGCCTCATGGAACAGAAGAGCCAGGAACTCAACGAGTGGGTGATAAGGCAGATAGAGCCTGCCGTCATCGGCATCGAGGGCGGTTTCCTGCCCAAGCTGGCCAATTATTTGAGCAAGAAGAATTATGCGCCTTTCGAGAAGCGCATCCTCAACGCAGCCCACTACCTGGCTACCAGCTGGGAGTTCGAGATCATCCAGCATTTGAACCAGGGCTTTTTCGGGTTGGAACAGACCAAGCAGAATATAGCCAACGAAGTCGAGGAATTCTATGACCTGGCCGGGGTGCAGAAGATCGTGCTGGGCAAAAAGACCCACAATTTCATGGACCTGGTGGGCCAGCTGCGTTTTCAGCAGCGCTGGGCCCAGACCCCCCGGGTGCCCGAAACATCGGTGCTGGGACATATGCTGATCGTGGCCATAATAACCTATCTCTTCTCGGTGGAGATGGGTTCCTGCGAGAAACGGATCTATAATAATTTCTTTGCCGCCCTCTTCCACGACCTGCCTGAAGTACTGACCCGGGATATCATCTCCCCGGTAAAAAGGTCGGTGGAGGGCATCGAGGCCATCCTTAAAGATATCGAGCGGGTGCGCTTCCGGGAAAAGATCTGGCCGCTGCTGCCCCGCAAATGGCAGACAGAAATGCTCTATTTCCTCGATGACGAATTCAAGAGCAAGATCATGCACGAAGACCAAATCATCTTCGTCAGCTCCGAGCGCATCAGCAAGGAGTTTGACAGCGAAGACTATAATCCCCTGGACGGGGAGCTGGTTAAAGCCTGTGACGGATTGGCCGCCTATATCGAAGCCTCCATGTCCATCGACTACGGAATCAAGGCGCCTGACTTGCTGCGGGGCAAGGCGGCAATATTTGAAAAATATGCCCCCATCCGGGTGGGGGAGGTTGTATTCCAGAAATACTTCGATTATTTCCTGGACGCGGCGCCCGAGTTCCAGGCCACAACCGAAAAAACACCGGTCAGCGCGGGCCGCAGGGCTAGCGACCGACTGCAGATCATCAAGGGAGACATCACTGCCCAGGAAGTAGACGCCATAGTGAATCCGGCCAACTATTACCTGGCCGGGGGCGGAGGAATAGATGGAGCAGTCCACCTGGCGGCCGGGGCGGAAATGATGGCCGAATACCGGCGCATGGGAGGCTGCCAGACCGGAGACGCGGTGGTGACCCACGGTTACAAGCTGCCGGCCAGGTGGGTCGTACATACAGTAGGACCTGTCTGGCGGGGGGGCATCAACAGCGAGGAACAGGTCCTGGCCGGTTGTTATCGCCGGGCCCTGGAACTGGCGGTGGAAAAAGAAGCCCGGACCATAGCTTTTCCGCCCATCAGCACCGGGGTTTACGGCTTCCCCGTGGAACGGGCGGCCAGGATAGCGGTGGAGGAGATAGAGAAATTCCTGCAGGACCATGAAACGCTGCAGAAAGTCCTGATCGTCACCGCTGATGCCGAAACATACGCGAGCTACCAGGAGGCCCTGGAACATGCCAGGTGAAGGGGAGCGAATAAATAGGGGGTGTGAGGATGGACAGGTTCAAGGTTATACAGGGGGATATCACCGCCCTGGAGGTCGATGCTATAGTCAATGCTGCCAACAGTTCTCTCCTGGGCGGCGGCGGGGTGGATGGAGCCATACACCGCGGGGCCGGGCCGCAATTGAAGGCTGAATGCAGACAGCTGGGGGGCTGCCGCACCGGCGATGCCAAGAAAACCAAGGGATACAACCTGCCGGTGAAGTGGATCATTCACACCGTGGGTCCGGTTTGGCGAGGGGGCGGCAACAACGAGGAACAACTTCTGGCTGACTGTTACCGCAATTCTTTGGAGCTGGCTGCCGAGCTGGGGGTCAAGACCATCGCCTTCCCCTCCATCAGCACCGGTGCCTTTGGATTCCCGGTGGATAGGGCGGCCAGGATAGCCGTGCGGGAGATAGCCAATTTCCTGAAAAAGGACCAGTCCATAAAAGAGGTTATGCTGGTAGCCTTCGATAGCGTGACCCGGCAGCATTACCAGCAAGCAGCCGATAACTTGTAGCCAAGCGGACCGGCATTGGTGCCGCAGGAAGCTTGAACTCGAAAAGCATGGGGAAAGGTGTTGGGGGGATGACTAGCCCGGAGAGACTGTGGGTCATGGAGGAAATGGAAGGGGAGCGGCTGGATGTTTTTGTGGCCGAGAACCTGGAAGGGGTATCCCGTGCAACGGTCCAATCCCTGATCAAGGCCGGAAAAATAACCTTGAACGGCCAGCTGGTAAAAGCCAGCTACAATATCAAGCCCGGGGATGAGGTAGTGATAGATATTCCCCAGCCCCAGCCGGTTGAGATAATAGCCCAGGATATCCCGCTGCCCATTATTTACCAGGACCAGGACCTGGCGGTGGTGGACAAGCCCAAGGGTATGGTGGTGCATCCGGCCCACGGCAACTGGGACAATACCATGGTAAATGCGCTCTTGTTCCATCTCCATGATTTATCGGGAATCAATGGGGACCTCCGGCCGGGGATAGTCCATCGCCTGGACA
>JAAZOA010000238.1 GCA_012798055.1 Syntrophomonadaceae bacterium
TCAGTCTCTCTCCATAGTTGGCACTGCCGACCAGGTTGTTATTGCTTACGACCGGGTCACGGCGCAGATTTACTGTATCGGCGGTGATGACAACTGCCACAACTTTGTCGTGCTCATTTTGTGGACTGGTTAGCGTAATTCTATTCTTGTCACCATCCCAGGTTGCGGTCCCCCCCAGGGCTTCACCCACAAACCGGAGGGGAGCCAGGGTCCTTTGCTTGACAACCTTGGCGGGTACATCCAGGGGCCAGACTTTACCGTTTACGGTTGGAGCAGTTGAATTCAACGGCAAAATCACCTTAATATCATCCTTGGTGGCTGTGGCGGTCTGAGTGACCTGGTTCCATGTCACAGTAGCCCCCATGGCTTCGAAAATGGCCCGCAGAGGGACCAGTACCCGGTTGTTCTCTACTACTGGATCAACTTCAAAGGTCATAGTCTGACCATCCAGAATTATGCTAGGGACCTTGTCAACTGTATTGAAAGGAGAGGCAACAGGCCCGCTGGAATTCACTGAGGATACAGTATGGCTGGTTTTGTCTTCGCTCTCTGTGTTGCCGTTCGCCGGGCTGGTCATATCTGCCCTGATATAGACTACCTTGCCGGTCGAGGTTTTCGCTTTGTACCAGGCATCGGCCACATCGATAAGCGTAAGTGCTTCACCCCTGGCGGCTTCACCGACTATCGGGTAGCTTGTACCCGGTCCGGAACGAAGGTTAACCTGATCCTTGCTTACGATTATGACTATGTCCGAGTCGCCTGTTGGTCCCAGTTTCAGCAGAGATTGGTGCAGCCATCCGGTCACCTGGCTGAACTGGACCTTATACCATTCCCCGCTCTGCGACAGCACCTCAACTTCTGAGTCTTTATAAAGGCTGCCCGCTACTGAATATTGCGTGCCAGGACCGGAGCGTACGTTGACTACACTGCCGGTCACCATGCCGGTTTGGGTCAAGACCGGCCGCACCAACAGACCCAGGCTCATGGTCAGCGCCAGGCATGATCCCAGCAACCATAAACTGATCATATGTAAAGTGTTTTCCTTTCTCAAGGTACAACCACCCTTCCTATCGAGACTGGCTCGGCTAACTACACCCGCAAAGCAGCTAATATAGCCAATATAAAATTACACTACTTTCTATTATACCCAATTTTTCTGCTCTAATGGTAGTTTTTCCGGTAATTTTGGTTGAAAAAATGCTGAAAAACGGCTTTTGCCAACCATGTGTGCTGTATTAGTATACATCTTTCGTTGCAATGACTTGCAGTCTGCCTGGGAAATATTTTTCCCTGTTGGTCAACATCGACCAGCAAATAACAAATAGCCCGGGGTAATTATTCCCAGGCTATCCATTGACTCTGTTCAATTGATGGGTTTGTTACGGGGCAACTACAGTAACGTCACAGATATCGGTTTTACCTCCATCCTGAGTTCGAACCATTATAGTGGCGATACCTGGTGCCACGCCGGTTACTGTGCCGTTGCTAACCGAGGCTATCCTACTGTCGGTGCTGAACCAATCCACATTTACATTAGTAGCATCAGCCGGGCTGATATCAGCCTCCAAGGTGATGGTTTCCCCTACCTTGAGGCTGGCGCTTGTTGCATTAATGCTCACACTGGTGACGGCAACAGGTGCAACGACGCTTACATTGCATTTGGCCATAAATCCGCCATCGTTGGTTTTAACACTTATCACTGTTGATCCCGCATTTACAGCCATGACCTTGCCGGTGCTGCTTACGGTGGCAATTGCCGGATTATCTGAGGACCATGTAACCGATTTGTCAGTGGCCCCATCCGGGGCTATAACAGGCTCCAGGGTCTCGCTGTAGCCTATGGTTATGACAGTGGAAGGCTTGTTCAGGCTCACTCCCGAGACTGCCACTGGTGCTGTGACCGTCACCTGGCAAGTTGCCGAATATCCCCCGTCTAAAGTCCTTGCGGTTATAGTTGCAGTTCCTTCTGCAACCGCGGTCACGAGCCCACTATTGTCTACAGTCGCAACTGTTGTATCGCTGGATGACCAGGTTACAGTGCGGTTGGTAGCTTCACCCGGCGCAACAGTTGCCACCAGGGCGCTGGTAAATCCTTTGGTCAGACTTAGAGTGGTTTGGTTGAGGCTGACTCCGGTGACAGCAACCGGTGGAACTACTGTGACCTGGCAGGTCTCCTTAAACCCCCCATCAACTGAAGTTGCTGAGATAACGGCTTTGCCCGCGGTCACGCCGGTAACTTTGCCGGTGGTACTGACGATAGCCGTATTTTTGTCGCTGGATGTCCATATAATCCTCTGGTTGGTGGCATCAGATGGAGTGATAGTGGCTGTCAATGCGATGCTTTCACCTTCTGCTACCACGGCGGCAGCTTTGTCCAGGCTGATCCCGGTAACCGCAACCCGGTTACCGATTGAGAGGCTGATTATAACCGCTGCTTCAGCCCGGCTGATGGCATTGGTAGGCCTGAATTTGCCATCCGGGTATCCGCTTATATAACCACCCTTGACCATAGCAGCGATGGCATTCCTGCTCCAGTCCGGAATGCTATCCGCATCAACGAAGGAAAGCTCCCCTGGAACCGTTGTGTCCAGGTTGAGCACCCTAGCCATAATGGCCGCCACTTCCTGACGGCTGATCTGGCTGTTGGGGCGCATGCTTCCGTCAGAAAAGCCGGCAATATAACCTGCCGCTTTGGCTTTGGCTATCTCGCCATAGAACCAATCGCTGTTTCTTACGTCGGTATATTGGATGGCAGAAGTATTGGCAAAACCGAAGGCCCGGTTGGTGATAGTTATGAACTCAGCCCGGCTGATGGGGTTGTTGGGGCGGAAGGTTCCGTCCGCATATCCAGCCACGATACCTTTGTCCACCAGGTAAAATATCTGGCTGAATGCCCAATTATCGGAAATATCGCTCAATTCGACCGCAGCCTGGGCTATGGGGACACGTGATCCCATTATGATTGTCAAAAACAGCAATACAGCGACAAATAGACTGATCCTTTTCGATTTAAGCACAATTATCCCTCCTTTAACCAGTTTGCGCTTTTAAGACCCGCCATAACGGCTATTGATGGAGCACAGGTCCCATTACCTGCACGTTTCTAAGCGTCACCTGGTCCTCCCTGATACCGATACCGTAAATCAGGCAGCCTTGAATGGTGGTGTTCTTCAGAATCACTCCCGGTGCCTTGATCACTACATTGCTATCGATAGTGGCCATCCCGCTATCAGGCCCATAAAGTCCAGGCTGGGTGATAACCCAGGCCTTTTTCTCACGGGCCAGGTCCAGCATCACCGCTGCCTGGGCTTTGGAGCAGAGGGCCGTCGGCTGAAAACTTCCGTCCCCTAAACCAGACATGCAGCCATATTTGACTACCGCTCCTATGGCATTATAGCTCCACTCAGGAATATATCTGGCATCTGTGAAGGTTAAGGGTATATATGAGGTAGTATCCAGGCGCAGGGCTTTGGCCAGCATCACAGCTGCCTCCTGGCGGGTAATCTCTTTGTTGGGCAGGAAGGTCCCGTCCGGATTCCCCTTGATATAACCTGCTATCTGAGCTCTGGCTACCTCATTATAAAACCAGTCCCCTTCTCCTACGTCGGAGTAATGTACGAAGCCTTTTTGCATAAAGTAAAAAGAACGGTTGATCATGCTGACGAACTCCGCCCTGGTAATAGCATTGTCGGGTCGGAAAGTCCCGTCTGGATATCCAGCAATGACCCCCTGGGCTACCATGCTCTCAATATGTTTGTGCGCCCAATGCCCGCTGATATCATTTGGCATTGCAGCATTTGCCGAAAGTGGCCATATCCATCCGGCCAAGCAGGGTAATAATAATACTGATAGAACGAGAATCCGGCTGCTTTTCAATTTCAACAATATCACTCCCTCCCAAACTTCCTTAATAGTTAATAATATCCCTGGTTCCTCGGAATATTTCCTTAAATAAACATACCACAGAATGCCGTAATTTTACAATTTGTCCTGTGCCCACCACTCAATATTGGTTGCTGTCGTCGGAAGTTGCACATTCAGGGCCGCGGTAGCATCTGCTTAAAATCAAAACCCAGACTTTTAAGAAAGCCAAACATTTCTGCGGTTATTTTCCCCAATTCTTCCTCCGTCTGCCCTTCCGCACGCACCACCACTTCCGGGGCGTTGGTTGAGGCCCGCACCAGGCCCCATCCGCCCGGGAACAATATCCGGGCTCCATCCACATCTATGACCTCATGGCGCTGCCGGAAATGATCCAGAACCTTTTGCACTATGGCATGTTTATCCGTCTCCGAGCTGGGCAGGCGCATTTCAGGCATGGCATGGTACTTGGGCACGTCAGAGAGCAGTTGACCAAGGGTCTGGTCAGTGTTGGAGAGTATCCTCAGCAACCGGGCGGCAGCATAGATGGCATCATCAAAGCCATAGTATTCGTCCGCCAGGAACATATGCCCAGAGGTCTCCCCGGCGA
>JAAZOA010000239.1 GCA_012798055.1 Syntrophomonadaceae bacterium
CCCAGACCATTTTCAATGGCAGCGTTAAAGGCCTTAAGGAAATCGGGCCGAAAAAAGCCCCATCTCCACTCGGGAGATGGGGCCCGGTATCCATCTGGCATTTACTGGGCAAACTACTATTTGAAGGACGGAATCCTCATGCCATAGAAGGAGCGATATACGAAGAAGAAGGCCACCAGCAGGAAGGCGAAGCCCACATAGGGAGCAATGTCACGGAAGGCCTCGGAAATGGCTATCTCCATAGCCAGCAATCCGAACAGGGTGGTGAACTTGATGATCGGGTTCAAAGCTACTGAAGAGGTGTCTTTGAACGGATCGCCAACGGTATCACCAACCACGGTGGCTTCGTGTAAAGGCGTGCCTTTTTCCTTGAGGTCAACTTCCACTACTTTTTTAGCGTTATCCCAACAGCCGCCGGCATTTGCCATAAATACGGCCTGGAACAAACCGAATACGGCGATGGAGATCAGGTAAGCCACAAATAGGGCTACCGGCTGGGCATTGTTGCCCTGGGGAGCAGCCAGGCACGCGAAGGCCATGGCGAAGGAGAAAATAGTGATAAAGATGTTGAACATACCTGCCTGGGCATACTGGGTGCAGATCCTGACCACTTCTTTGGACTTCTCGGTATTGGCTTTCACATTGGCGGCTTCTTCCAGGTTGATATTGTTCTTGATATACTCTACCGCCCGGTAGGCTCCAGTGGTGACTGCCTGGGTGGAGGCTCCAGTGAACCAGAAGACTACCGATCCCCCGCACAGCAGGCCTAAGATGGTGTAAGGATTGAGCAAGGTCAGGATAGACTCAGGTTCAACGCCCAATACGTTCTTGATAACCAGGATCAGGGAGAAGATCATGGCCGTGGCGCCAACCACCGCGGTACCTATCAATACCGGCTTGGCTGTGGCTTTGAAGGTGTTGCCCGCGCCGTCATTGGCTTCCAGGTAGTGTTTGCCTTTCTCCCAGTCGGGTTTGAAGCCAAACTTCTTTTCTATCTCTTGGTCTATACCTTCGATCTCTTCGATCAGGGATAGTTCATAAATGGACTGGGCATTGTCGGTTACCGGTCCGTAGCTGTCTACCGCGATGGTGACCGGGCCCATGCCCAGCATACCGAAGGCGATCAGGCCAAAAGCGAATACGGAAGGATAGATCATGATATCATGCGTTAGGGGCAGACTGGCAACGTAACCGCCAAACATGATACCCACAAAAACCATGCCGATCCAGAAGGCGCTGAAGTTACCTGCAACCAAACCGGACAATATATTCAAGGAAGGTCCACCCTCGCGGGAGGCCTTAACCACCTCCGCCACATGCTTGGAATTGGGGCTGGTAAATACTTTGACAAATTCCGGGATCAAGGCTGCGGACAGGGTACCGAAGCTGATGATCAAGGCCAGAGTCGACCACAGGGGGGTAAGGGCTGTCTCTTTAGCTGCACCGGGTCCTACAATATAATAAGTCAGCACATAGGTTACCAGGATGGATATTATCGAGCAGATCCATACCAGGCTGGTGAGGGGAGCCTCGAAGTCGAAGTCATCCTTGGAACCGAATCTGGATTGGCTGAAGGCTCTGTTGACATAGAAGGAAAATATCGAAGTAACCACCATCAGCACCCGGATGGCAAATATCCAGGTCAGCAGGGTGGTCTGCAGGGCAGGCGCTACCGCCAGGGTAATGAAGGTAATCATGGCCACCCCGGTGACCCCGTAGGTCTCGAACCCATCTGCAGTCGGTCCTACACTGTCCCCGGCATTGTCACCGGTACAGTCGGCGATAACACCAGGATTCCTGGGATCGTCTTCTTTGATCCCGAACACGATCTTCATCAGGTCCGCGCCTATATCAGCGATCTTGGTAAAAATACCGCCGGCGATACGCAGGGCACTGGCGCCCAGGGATTCACCGATGGCGAAACCGATGAAGCTGGCTCCGGCCAGTTCCCGGGGAACAAACAAGAGGATGATGAGCATCATGATCAGCTCAACACAGACCAGGAGGACCCCGATGCTCATGCCTGCATCCAGGGCTATGTTCAGCATCTTGAGGGGCTTCCTCTCCAGGGAGTTGAAGGCCACGCGGCTATTGGCCAGGGTGTTCATGCGGATACCGTACCAGGCCACGCTGTATGAACCCATCATGCCGATTACGGTCCACATCAGGATATATAATACCGAACCCAGTTGCATTTCCTGCAGGAATCCGTAATAGAAAGCTATACACGCACCGATGAAGGCGAATAGTATGGCGATAAATTTACCCTGCTGGATCAGATAGGTTTTACAGGTTGCGTAAATGGTCTCAGCCACATCCAGCATACTCTGGTGGGCCTGCATTCTTTTTACCTTGCTAAACTGGTAGTAGCCGAATAACATCCCGGCGATGCAGACCCCGATACCTACATAAAGC
>JAAZOA010000240.1 GCA_012798055.1 Syntrophomonadaceae bacterium
CCTTCTTTTGTCATGTTGACCGAAAAATTTGATTTTTTCGGTGTATTAATGAGGTGGAAGAGGCTTTATGGAAGTTAAATTGCCCCCTCGCCTGGTATGGAATCGCGGCGATAATACGGACCAGGCGCCAGGAAACCTGGTTTATTATGAAACAGCACGGCTTAATGTGAATCCGGTGACTGAAAACCAAGCTTACTTTGCTGCTGCTGATCCGGCGAGTGCTGATCCTGCCAGGAATCTCTGGTTTTGCGGTGACAATTATGCTTTGTTAGAGATGTTGTGCAAGGTGAATAATTCCCAGCTGGACCTTATCTACATCGATCCCCCTTATATGACTGACACTGACTTCATGTCGACGATCAGCATAGGAGGCTATGCCCAGGCCCAACACATAAATCGGGAAGCCTTTTGCGATCGCTGGCCGGGCGGACTGGATGCCTATTTAGACATGTTATATCCTCGCCTGCAGCTGATGCACAAAATCCTGGCCAGGAAGGGCAGCATCCTGGTGCATGTAGATTGGCATACCAGTCATTATGTCCGGGTGCTGTTGGATGAGGTTTTCGGGGCGCAAAATTTCGTCAATGAAATAGCCTGGTGTTTTGGCGGTGGCAGCAGTTCGCACCGCTATTTTCATCGCAAACATGATTTGATTTTCTGGTATGCCAAAAGCAGCGAGTATACATATAATCCTCAGTACCGGCCCTACACTAAAGGTACCTTGCAGAGGGGACTGACAACGGTCAAAGGCGAGCGATACAAACTGAATGAAGAAGGGGCGCTGATGCAGGATTGGTGGACTGATATAAATAAAATACTGAGTCCCACCGCCCGGGAGAACCTCAAATACCCGACCCAGAAACCCAGGGAATTACTGAGACGCTTGATTGCCGCCATATCCAAGCCCGGAGACAAAGTGGCCGATTTTTTTGCTGGATCAGGTACCCTGGGTGAAGTCTGCGATGAACTGGGACGCAGCTGGATTATGTGTGACAACAGCAAACTGGCTTTACAGACCAGTTTGTATCGTTTGATCAGTGCCGGGACTCCACCCCTGGCAATCGCGGGTACAAGCCAAATGCCAGCTGACAACCAAACTGGCCTTCTTCTGCTTAAGGAACCTGAAGCTCGATTTGAGAATGGTGAGGAGATGCTCCTGGCGGTAGGAATAGAATATTTTCGTCCCGCAGCTCTGGAACAGGACATCCCGGCTGCCCAAAGCGGTGATTACATAGAATTTTGGGAAATTGATCCCGATTATGATCAGCGATGTTTCAATTCCTGCTACCAGGTGATCAGACCGCGGCACAGATTTAAAGAGCCTATCCCTTTGGAAGTAGGGGTGAAGGTGACTCCGAAGGCTGGCAGACTCTTGGCAGTCAAAGTGTGGGATGTATTTGCCAACCAGACCCTGGCTGCTGTCAAGTTGCCGGATTAAAATGAGATGTATAATATTACCATATGTGCTATGCTTTAGTTATTAAGGATATATCAAGCAGGTGATTAACATGGAGCGGGCAGAAATGGCGAGCCTTTATTTTCTGCACCAGATCAGCGGGGTGGGAAACCGGACTCTGTGGAGGATAAAGAAAGAATGGGGCAGTTTTCAGGCATTGCTTGAGGCCGACCAGGGAGCATTGGAACGGTCTTTCCTACCAACAGCGGTGGTTGCCAGCATTAAAGCGGGCAGGCAGAAGGATGATATGTTCTTGGCCCTTGAACAGACAGAAAAAGAGGGAATTAAGATCTGCACGGTTGAAGACGAAGCCTACCCGGAGTTACTAACCCGGATTTATGATCCCCCTTACTTGTTTTATTACCTGGGTAATCTGGAGATTGGGCAAGGTTTCTGCTTGGGAGTCGTCGGTTCCAGGACCGCAACCGTATACGGAAAGGTACAGACCAGGAATTTGAGCCGAGCGATAGCCCGTCAGGGCTGGGTGGTCGTCAGCGGCATGGCCAGGGGCATCGACACGGAAGCCCATTTGGGAGCCCTGGAAAATGGGGGGAAAACCATCGCGGTGCTGGGCAGCGGTCTCAAGGTAGTATATCCTCCGGAAAATAAGGATCTGTATAGACGCATATATCAGGATGGTCTGGTCATCAGCGAATTCCCCCCCCTGGCCCGACCTGAACCAGTCCACTTTCCGCAACGGAATCGAACCCTGGCGGGTCTGTGCCGAGGGGTGCTGGTGGTCGAGGCCAAAGCCAGGAGCGGGGCTCTGATTACTGCGGATTTTGCCTTGGATCATGGCCGGGATGTATTCGCGGTTCCAGGGCCTATAAATTCCCCTACCAGTGAAGGAACCAATAATTTGATCCGGCAGGGTGCTTGCCTGGTAACCAGTATTGAAGATATACTAACCGAGTACGGGATCGACAGCCCCTCTATTGACAAATCCGGACAAGGGGGCGGGTCAGCCAGGAAAATCGAGGGTGACGAAGAAGTCCTGTTAAATGCCCTGGGTAACGATCCATTGCACCGTGATGTCCTCCAGCGAAAGCTGGGCTGGGCATCAGGCCAACTGTCGGCCCGGCTGCTCAAGCTGGAATTGGCAGGGATGATCAGGGCCCTGCCAGGCAATAATTACATCAAAACCTGACCGCTATTGAACCTGGAGAAGGCGGAAAATTTCTGATTGAGGAAAATAGACTGAGGAGAAGTGATATTTTGGCGGAAACTACACTGGTTATCGTCGAGTCCGCGGCTAAGGCCAAGACCATAGCCAAATTCCTGGGGAAAAATTACCGGGTCAAAGCCTGTATGGGGCACATCAAAGATCTGCCTCGGAGCAAACTGGGCATCGACGTCACAAAGGACTTTGAGCCTCAATATATTACCATCCGCGGCAAGGGAGATCTTCTCAAG
>JAAZOA010000241.1 GCA_012798055.1 Syntrophomonadaceae bacterium
GGACCCTGCCGGTATAAAACAATATTCGTTCGGTAGTGGTCGTTTTCCCGGCGTCTATATGTGCCATGATGCCTATATTTCTGATCGAATTTAAATCGAATTTATCAGCCATCTGACCACTCCTGAAGCCTACCAACGATAATGGGCAAATGCTCTGTTGGCTTCGGCCATCTTGTGAGTATCCTCTTTTTTCTTGACGGCTGCGCCCGTGCCATTGGCGGCATCCATCAGTTCTCCCGCCAGGCGTTCAGCCATAGTCTTTTCCCCCCGCTTGCGGGTATAGTTGACCAGCCAACGGATGGCCAGGGTTTGTCTGCGGTCAGCTCTGACCTCGACCGGCACCTGATAATTGGCACCGCCTACCCGGCGGGCTTTCACTTCCACCAGGGGGGTGATATTCTTCATAGCTTCTTCAAAAACCTGCATAGGCGCCTTGCCAGTTTTTTTCTCAATCCTGTCGAAGGCTTCATAGCAGATTCGTTCCGCTAAACTTTTCTTGCCGTCCCACATGACCTGATTCACCAGTTTGGTGAATATCTTGCTGTTGTAGATGGGATCAGGCAAGACATCTCGTTTGGGAACGGAACCTTTTCTAGGCATAGCTTGACTCCCTTCTATTTCTTGACTTTGGGCCGTTTCGTCCCATATTTGGACCTTCCCTGGTTTCTCTTCTGCACTCCGGCCGCATCCAAGGTTCCCCGGATAATATGATACCTAACCCCTGGCAGATCCTTGACCCTGCCACCCCTAATCAGGACCACTGAGTGTTCCTGCAGATTGTGGCCGATGCCCGGGATATAAGAGGTTACTTCTATGCTGTTGGTCAACCGGACCCTGGCGATTTTGCGCAGAGCAGAATTCGGTTTTTTAGGAGTAGTGGTATATACACGGGTGCAAACGCCCCGTTTTTGCGGACAGCTTTTTAGGGCTGGTGCTGTTGATTTCTTCTCTTCTTCCTGGCGTCCTTTTCTTACAAGCTGGTTTATCGTTGGCATACCTGCACCTCCTTCCCAGAATATTCAGTCTTTTATAAGGGCCACTGCAGCCGCACCAACATCAATCCCGCAGGCCTTGCCCAAATCTTCCATGCTGGCCAGAACCGCGGTCTCCACTTCGTGCTGGCGGCACAATTCCTTGAGCGGTGCAATGACATGGGGTTCTGCATCTTCTGCTAAGACGACCTTGCTGGCTAATCCCTTAATTACCGCCTTCTTGACCTGTTTGCTGCCTATAACCTTCTTACCGTTGGCGATCTCATCCAGCAACATCACTGTTACCTCCCCACGATCATGGTAGTCGGTTCTGATTAGATGACGGTACAATATGTTTGGTCGCGCGCCTTAATATTTTAGCATCCAGGCGCGCTGCAGTCAAACAATTTCCCAGCGGGATCTTCCTGTTTATTGATCCTCGGCAGAATATTCCTGATTTTCTTCCAGCACGATGTCCCGGTAGATCGAATAACCGGACCCGGCCGGAATCAGTTTGCCGATGATAACATTCTCTTTGAGACCGATGAGATTGTCGATCTTGCCTTTGATGGCGGCTTCGGTGAGCACCTTGGTGGTTTCCTGGAAAGAAGCTGCCGAAAGGAATGAATCGGTGTTCAGCGATGCCTTGGTTATACCCAGGAGCATAGGAGAACATACGGCTGGCAGCCCCCCGCTCGCAATGGCTTTCATATTCTCTTCCTCGAAGTAAGATACATCGATGAATGCTCCCGGCAGCATGGTAGTATCGCCTGAATCCTCGATGCGGACTTTTTTAAGCATCTGGCGGATCATGATCTCGATGTGTTTGTCGCTGATATCCACACCCTGGGAGCGATACACCTTCTGCACCTCCTGCAGCACATACCTCTGTACGGCCTGCAGCCCCTGGGTGCGGAGTATATCGTGGGGATTGAGCGGCCCTTCGGTGAGAGCATCGCCAATTTCCACCATGTCCCCTTCCCTCACCCGTAGGCGGGATCCATAATGCACCGGATAGGCTCCAACTACTTCACCATTCTCGTCCAGGATCTCAACTTCCCGGCGTCCCTTGTTCTCGGCGAAACGTACCTGCCCGGAGGCCTCCGTCACTACTGCCTGTCCTTTGGGCTTACGCACTTCGAACAATTCCTCTACCCGGGGCAAACCTCGGGTAATATCTTCACCGGCCACACCGCCAGTATGGAAGGTGCGCATGGTCAGCTGGGTCCCCGGCTCGCCTATGGACTGGGCGGCAAGTATACCAACCGCTTCTCCGATTTCCACATCATAACCGGTAGCCAGGTTGCGCCCGTAACATTTCTTGCACACCCCGTATCTGGTCTTACAGGTCAGGGTGGTCCTTATCTTGACCCTTTCGATACCGAGCCGCTGGATCTCATAACCCATTTCGTCGTCTATCATCTGGTTTTCTTCAACCAGCACCTCCCCGGTTACCGGGTGAAGTATGGTGTCAACCGATACCCGGCCGATTATGCGCTGATGTAACGGTTCAATCAGCTGCGAGCCCTCCATGATCTTCTCCACCCAGATACCTTCCACGGATTCGCAGTCATCTTCCCTGACGATCACGTCCTGGGACACGTCTACCAGCCTGCGGGTCAGGTAACCCGAGTCCGCAGTGCGCAGGGCGGTATCCGCCAGGCCCTTGCGGGCTCCGTGGGTGGAGATGAAATATTCCAGAACGGTTAAGCCCTCACGGAAATTAGCCTTGATCGGCAAGTCGATAATTTTCCCGGAAGGATCAGCCATCAACCCGCGCATGCCAGCCAGCTGCCTGATCTGCTGGAAATTACCCCTGGCTCCGGAGGTGGCCATCATGTAAACCGGATTGGCTTCGTCCAGGTGATCCTTCAGTGCATCTGTAACATCATCGGTAGCCTGGCTCCAAATGTCCACTACCTGGTTATGGCGCTCATCTTCAGTCATCAGACCTACCTGGAAGTCAGCTTCGATAGAGTCAACTGCGCTGTCGGCTTCGGCCAGTATCATCGCCTTTTCAGGCGGGGTTTCGAAATCCGTCACACCTACGCTGATTCCAGCCCGGGTCGAGAATTTGTATCCCAATCGCTTGATTCCATCCAGCATCTCCGCCGCCTTGGTATTACCCTCCAGGCGGTAGCAGTCATAAACCACGGCGCCCAATTTCTTCTTGTCGATAACATCATTATAAAAACCCATGCTGGGCGGTATTATTTCATTGAAGATAATCCTGCCCACCGAGGTCTCTATCATTTGTTCCTTGACCTCTGCTTCAGGGGTCTTGACCAGCATCTCTACCCCGCTATGGGGTGCTATTTTCATCCGGACCTTGATTTTTTCCTGCAAGCCTATACTGCCCATCTCATAGGCCATCTGGGCTTCCGCTGCGCTGCTGAAGGCACGCAGCCTCTCACCTTCAGATTTCTCTTTACCCATATAGGTGAGGTAATAAATGCCTATGACGATATCCTGGGTCGGGGTGCAGACCGGTTTCCCGTCTTTCGGATTCAAGATGTTGTTGCTGGCCAGCATCAACAAGCGGCATTCTGCCTGGGCTTCTGCCGATAAGGGCACATGCACCGCCATCTGGTCACCATCGAAATCCGCATTGTAGGCAGTGCACACCAGGGGGTGCAGCTGCAGGGCTTTACCTTCTACCAGGACAGGCTCAAAGGCCTGGATTCCAAGACGATGCAGGGTCGGAGCACGGTTTAGAAGTACCGGGTGTTCTTTGATAACCCCATCCAGTATATCCCATACTTCCTCCCGGCCTCGTTCCACCATTTTCTTGGCGCTCTTTATATTGGAAGCTATGCCTCTGTCCACCAGTTTTTTCATGACAAACGGCTTGAACAGTTCCAAGGCCATCTCTTTGGGCAGGCCGCACTGGTGCATGGCTAGCTTGGGCCCTACCACGATAACTGAACGTCCGGAGTAATCCACGCGCTTGCACAGCAGGTTCTGGCGGAAGCGGCCTTGCTTGCCCTTGAGCATATCTGACAGGGATTTCAAAGGGCGGTTGCCGGGGCCGGTAACCGGCCTTCCGCGCCGGCCGTTGTCGATCAGAGCATCCACCGCTTCCTGCAGCATGCGTTTTTCGTTTCTGACTATGATATCGGGCGCGCCTAAATCCAGCAGTCTTTTCAACCGGTTGTTACGGTTGATAACCCGGCGATACAAGTCATTCAAGTCGGAGGTGGCAAAACGCCCGCCATCCAATTGGACCATGGGCCTGAGTTCCGGGGGTATTACCGGCAGCACGTCAAGTATCATCCACTCCGGATTATTGGTGGACAGGCGGAAAGATTCGGTCACTTCCAAGCGCTTGATCGCCCGGCCCTTTCTCTGGCCGGTAGAAGTGTTGATCTCATCTTTAAGTTCCTGTGACAGTGCTTCCAGATCCACTTCGCTCAGCAGGTCCTTCACTGCTTCTGCCCCTATTGAAGCTATAAAACTCTCTCCGTACCTGTCCCGGTTCTCCCGGTATTCCCGTTCGGTGAGCAGCTGCTTTTTCAAAAGCGGTGTATCGCCAGGATCAATGACAATATAATTCACAAAATAGATGACTTTCTCCAGCACCTTGGGTGACATGTCCAGCAGGAGTCCCATCCGGCTGGGAATACCTTTCAAGTACCATATGTGGCAGACCGGAGCGGCCAACTCTATATGGCCCATGCGTTCCCGCCTGACTTTGGAGGTGGTAACTTCTACCCCGCACCGGTCACATACTATGCCCCGATGCCGTACCCGTTTGTATTTGCCGCAATGGCATTCCCAGTCCTTCACCGGGCCGAAGATCTTTTCGCAAAACAGGCCTTCTTTTTCCGGCCTCAGGGTTCTATAGTTTATAGTTTCAGGCTTTTTGACTTCGCCGCTGCTCCAGGAGCGTATTTGTTCCGGAGATGCCAGGGATATTTTGATCCGCTCGAAATTGTTTACGTCTGTCAAATTGTACTCTCCCTTCCAGAAGATAATCGCAACCAGGGTTGATTGCTTTGACCGGTCGTTTAGAGTATGGCCTCGGGGAAGGTCTCCCCTCATGGTCCTCTATTCGCCGGAGATATCTGGTTCGTTATCCTCCTCGTCTTCGCTCAAGTCGAAGTCCTCACTGCTCATCTGGTGCCCCAGGGCCTTGGCGACATTGCCCCCAGCGGAGACCGCCAATTCAGGTAACTCCATGCCCAGTTCCCTGGCTTTTTCCTGTTCGTTTACCTCGAGGTCGATATCCTTTATCTGGATTTCCGTGTTGTCGGCTCCCAGCATCCTTATATCCAGGGCCAGACTCTGCAGTTCCTTTATCAAGACCTTAAATCCCTCCGGTACCCCCGGTTCTGGGATATTGTCACCTTTTACTATCGATTCATAGGTTTTCAGCCTTCCTACTACGTCATCCGACTTGACGGTCAGAATTTCTTGCAGGGTATAGGCGGCTCCATAAGCTTCAAGCGCCCAGACCTCCATCTCCCCGAAACGCTGACCCCCGAACTGAGCCTTGCCCCCCAGGGGCTGCTGGGTTACCAGTGAATATGGCCCGATGGAACGGGCATGTATCTTGTCATCGACCAGGTGGGCCAGTTTGAGCATATAAAGGTAGCCCACGGTCACTTCATGGTCAAAAAATTCGCCGGTGCGACCGTCTCGCAGCAAAGCTTTGCCGTTTTCCGGCAGACCCGCTTGAAGCCTGAGTTCGCGGATATCCTCTTCGGTGGCGCCATCGAAAATGGGGGTGGCGATCTTGTAGCCCAGTTCCTTGGCAACCCAACCCATATGACATTCCAGGATCTGGCCTATATTCATGCGGGACGGAACCCCCAAAGGGTTGAGCACGATCTGAATCGGTGTGCCATCAGCCAGGAACGGCATGTCTTCCTCAGGCAGTATCCGGGAGATAACCCCCTTGTTGCCGTGCCGTCCTGCCATCTTGTCACCCTCCGAAATCTTGCGCTTCTGGGCTATATAGACCCTAACCAGGCGATTCACGCCAGGGGGCAGCTCGTCACCTTTTTCCCTGGAAAAACGCTTAACCGCCACTATCTTGCCTGCTTCCCCATGGGGCACCCGCAGGGATGAATCCCTTACTTCCCGGGCTTTCTCGCCGAATATGGCCCGGAGCAGGCGCTCCTCCGGGGTCAGTTCGGTCTCTCCTTTGGGAGTGACTTTCCCGACCCGGATGTCATCTGGTCTCACTTCCGCACCAACCCGGATCACCCCTTGTTCGTCCAGGTTCTTGAGCATTTCTTCCGAGACATTGGGGATATCCCGGGTGATTTCTTCCGGCCCCAACTTGGTGTCGCGGGCTTCACATTCATACTCTTCTATATGAATGGATGTAAAAACGTCATCTTTGACTATCTTTTCCGAGATGAGGATAGCATCCTCATAGTTGTACCCTTCCCAGGGCATGAACGCCACCAGCACGTTGCGTCCCAGGGCCAGTTCCCCCTGATCCGTACTGGGTCCGTCGGCTATGATCGTATCTGCTTCCACGTGCTGCCCTAACTTGACTATAGGCCTCTGATTGTAGCATGTGCCTTGGTTGGAGCGCATGAACTTCAGCAAGGGATACTGGATGGTCTCACCATCATCGGTTTCCAGGACTATGCGGGAAGCACTCACCTTTTTGATGGTGCCGGCTTTGCGCGCAATAACTACTGCCCCGGAATCCTTGGCGGCTTTGTATTCCAAACCGGTGCCTACTATCGGTGATTCGGTCTTGATCACCGGCACCGCCTGCCGCTGCATGTTAGCTCCCATAAGGGCCCGGTTGGCATCATCGTTCTCCAGGAAAGGGATCAGCGAGGTAGCCACACTGAAAACCTGCTTGGGGGAGACGTCCATGTAGTCGACCTGGTTAACCGGGACCTCTAAAATGTCCTCGAAGTAACGCACCTCCACCCGGTCGTCCTTGAAATATCCATTTTCATCCAGGGGCGCGTTGGCCTGGGCGACAATATATTCGTCTTCCTCATCTGCAGTCTGGTAGACTATCTCATTCAAAACCCGACCGGTTTTTTTGTCCACCTTGCGGTAAGGGGTTTCGATAAAACCGAAATCGTTTACCCGGGCAAATGTGGCCAGTGAACCGATCAAACCGATATTGGGCCCCTCAGGGGTCTCAATGGGGCACACCCGCCCGTAGTGGGAATGGTGCACGTCGCGAACCTGGAAGCCTGCCCGTTCCCGGGTAAGGCCACCGGGGCCGAGGGCAGAGAGGCGCCGCTTGTGGGTCAGTTCCGCCAAAGGATTGGTCTGGTCCATAAACTGGGACAGCTGTGAACTGCCAAAAAATTCCTTAACCGCCGCCGTGATGGGGCGGATGTTGATCAATACCTGGGGGGTCAGGGTTTCCACATCATGGATACCCATGCGTTCCCGCACTACCCTCTCCATGCGCACCAAGCCGGTTCGGAACTGATTCTGCAGCAGTTCCCCTATTGAACGCAAACGCCGATTGCCCAGATGATCGATAACATCGGTCTTGCCTTCGCCTTTGATCAGTTTCAGTATATAACCTATCGTGGTGGTTATATCTTCTATGGTCAAATACCTGGTTTCAACTGGTATATTGAGTCCGAGTTTTTTGTTGACTTTATATCTGCCCACCACTGCCATATCATAACGGCGCGGATCGAAGAACAGATTTTTCAGAAGCTGCTGGGCCGCGTCTTCGGTAGCCATTTCCCCTGGCCTGAGGCGCCGATAGAATTCGATTAAGGCCTCTTTCTTATTGCTGGTGGTGTCTTTTTCCAGGGTACGTTCAATAGCTTCATCATTATTATATAGGTCCAAAATGGCCTCATTGGTTTCATAGCCCAGGCATCTCAGGAGAACCGTGACCGGTATCTTCCTGGTCTTGTCGATGCGGGTATAGATCACACCGCCACTGTCCATCTCCAGTTCGAACCAGGCACCCCGGTTGGGAATGACCGTCGCTCCAAACAATGAATTGCCGGCCAGGTCCAATTTTTCGTTGAAATACACCCCTGGCGATTTGACCAACTGGCTGACTACAACCCGTTCAGCTCCATTTATGATGAAGGTCACATTTTCGGTCATCAAAGGCAGATCGCCCATATATACTTCTGATTCTTTGATCTCGCCGTTTTCCTTGTCAGTCAAGCGCACTTTCAGTTTGAGGGGGGCCTGATAACTGACGTCTCTCTCCTTGCATTCCAGGACCGAGTACTTGGGTTCACCCCGGCTGTAATCCACAAAATCAAGTTCCAGATTGCCGCTGAAATCGGAAATGGGGAACACTTCCTGCAGAGCGGTGCGCAGACCTTCGTTCAGGAACCATTCATAGGAACTCAACTGGATTTGGATTAGATTGGGCAGCTCGATTACCTCTTCAATTTGAGAATAAGTGAGCCTCTCGGTATTACCGTATTTTTCGATATGAGCCACTAAATCACCCCTTTTTCGTATGTAGCGAAAGAGTGAAAAGCAAGGTTAAAAGATGAACCTCGCTCTCTATGCAAGAACCGATTTCTTAATGGACATAGGCATACGTCGCCATTTTCCATTTTGAATGGCAATTATTAATGTTAGCACAACTCAGTCTAAGCGTCAAGATTGTTGGAATTCGATACCAGGAAGGGATTTGTCGCCCCTCCGCCCCAATTATTGGGTCTCTGCTTGGTCCGGCGGCGACTCTTCAGGGGGTGTCAAGGCAAATTCTTCGGCGATGATCTCATCTGCCCTCTTCAACCGGTTCAGGAATTTTATGCCGATAATCAGCATAGCCAGGAGGACAATGGCTACTGCAGACAGGAACCCATCCACGGTGACTATTCTTGCCAGGCTGCCTGTCGGCAACCAGGTGGTGGTATCCGGGCAATCCCAACTGTACTGGATTTCTTCCCACTTATTGGTCTCACTGATCTTAAAATAACCAGGTGCGCCTATAGTCAGACGAAATCCTGACAAACCTTTCAGCTGTGCCCACAGCCCCTCGCTGGGCGGTGGATCTATACTCAAGTAGGTTATCTGACCAAAAACGAAATTGATCTCTCGTACCCGCAAAGGCAAACGGTCAGGCAGTTTTTGATAGCTTGACCAACCAGCGGTTTCCCGCTGTAAAAGCAAGGAGTCGCCCTGGTGGCTGCTCTTCCAGGTGCTGTCTGGATCGGTTACGTCTCCACCCTGGATCTGCACTTCCTCCCGCAATGTGCCATCGTCCTGCCACTGCAACTGCCAGACCACATCTGTGGCCAGGACCGAGCTGGGGCAGCACAAGAATACCATCAGCAGGGAAAGGCCAAGTACTCGGAACAACTTCTTCATCGTCTCAGCACCCTTTCCGGACATTTTTTTCCTATTCAATAATATAACACTAGGCAGGATTTGCCAAGCAACAAAAAAGGAGTGCCATCTCTGGCACTCCCGCATAGAAAACGTGATTATTTTACTTCGACACTGGCGCCGGCTTCTTCTAATTTGGCTTTGATCTGGGCAGCTTCTTCTTTGCTGATCTTTTCCTTTACCGGTTTGGGGGCTTCATCCACCAGGGCCTTGGCTTCTTTCAGGCCCAGGTCGGTCAGTTCTCTAACCACCTTGATAACATTGATCTTCTTGTCTCCGGCGCCCATCAGGATCACGTCGAATTCGGTCTGTTCTTCAACCGGAGCAGCTGCAGCCGGAGCAGCAGCAGCTACAGCAACAGGGGCAGCAGCACTTACGCCGAATTCTTCTTCCAGGGCTTTGACAAGTTCGGACAGTTCCAGAACGGTAAGACCTTTAACTATTTCGATAACTTCCTGTACTTTACTCATTATGTGATAACCTCCCTACAATATTTGTCATTTGTCAGCGATAACGATGGTTGATGATTCCAGGTTGCCGTCCTGCGAACTACCCGGCTTGTTTTTGTTCCCGGACCCCGTCCAGGGCTCTTACCAAACCTGTCAGGTTGGCATTCAGGACGCGTACAAAGGATGTAATCGGGGCCTGCATTGTCCCGACCACCTGTCCCAGCAGTATCTCCCGCGGAGGCAGCTGAGCCAGTTCCTTGATTTTGTCCGCATCTATCATCTGCCCCTGCAGTATCCCTAATTTGATCTCCAGCTCCTTGTTGGTTTTGGCGAATTCGAATATGGTTTTGGCTGGACCGACCGGATCCTCCTGGCTGAATACAACCGCGTTGGGCCCCGTAATTTGCGGAGCGATGTCGCCGTAGCCAGATTGCTGCAATGCGAAACGGAACATGGTATTTTTAAGCACCTTGTATTCTACGCCCGGAACCCGCAGTTTGTTCCGCAGTTCGGTGATCTGTTCCACATTCAGACCGCGGTAATCAGTACATATCACCAGGGTAGCCGCATCCAGCTTTTGCTTGATTTCCTGCACCACCTGTTGTTTTTCTTGAATCTTGGCCATTCATTTCTCACCCCCTTGCACTTTTTGCTCATGATTCCACTCTAGATTTATTCCAGGCGGAGGGTATTGCTTAATTTGCCGAAGTATGACCGCTAATCCCGGTCGGCTCAATAAAAAACCCCTGCCCTTCAACACGCAGAGGTTTTTCGCGCTCCCTCCCTAACAGGAAAGCAGTTCGACTATCTTGATAAACCTCAGCGGGCAATCTCATTAAGGCTTTCGCCACCGGCTGTCTACAGTTCGTATTTGCAATTTTCATGCAGCCTCGCTCTATTTGTTGGCTGCGATAAGTATCAGCGGATTCACTTTGATCCCCGGACCCATAGTGGAACATATATTTACCGAGCGCATGTACTGGCCTTTGGCCGCCGCCGGTTTAGCCTTGAGCAAAGCCTCCGCGAACGCGTTCAGGTTTTCCTGGAGTTTCTCCACCTCAAAGGACACCCTGCCGATAGGAACGTGCACTATAGATGTCTTATCCACTCTGAATTCTATGCGCCCGGCCTTGAGCTCCTTTATAGTCCGTTCGATATCAAATGTAACTGTACCGGCTTTGGGATTGGGCATCAGGCCCCTGGGCCCCAGGATTTTGCCGAGTCTTCCAACTACCGCCATCATGTCAGGGGTAGCGACAGCGACATCGAAATCGAACCAGCCGCCCTGGATCTTTTCCGCCAGGTCTTCGGCACCAACAAAATCGGCACCAGCCGCTTCGGCTTCCTTCTGTTTTTCTCCTTTGGCGAAAACCAGCACCTTGAGAGTTTTTCCAGTCCCATGCGGTAAGCTCACGGTGCCCCTGACCTGCTGATCAGCATGGCGGGGATCTACACCCAGCTTCACGTGCGCTTCAACTGTCTCATCGAATTTGGCGACTGCTATTTCTTTCACCAGACTCAGGGCTTCGCCCGGCTCGTAAAGTTTGCTGCGGTCTATCTTCTTCACCGCATCCTCGTATTTTTTGCCTCTTTTCAAAATTAAAACCTCCCTGTGGTTATTTCGGATATTATCCTCCCACGTTGTGCCTTGACCAGGCTGGTTAATCCACGATCTCCAAGCCCATGCTGCGGGCTGTGCCTTCGATCATCCTGATGGCGGCTTCCAAATCAGCCGAATTCAAGTCCGCCTTCTTCATCTCCGCGATTTCCACCAGTTTAGCCCGGGGAACCCGGCCGACCCTTTTCTTTTTCGGATCTCCAGAGCCCTTTTCCAGGTTGGCAGCCTTCTTCAGCAGGTCGGATGCCGGAGGAGACTTGAGCTCAAAGGTGAAAGACCGGTCTTCGTAAACGGTGATCTCAACGGGAATGATATAGCCAGTCTGATTGGCGGTCTTGGCATTGTATTCCTTACAGAAGCCCATTATGTTAACCCCATGTTGCCCCAAAGCCGGTCCAACTGGGGGAGCTGGGGTAGCCTTGCCTGCAGCGATCTGCAGCTTGACTTTTGCTTTTACTTTCTTGGCCACGATTACACCTCCTTACAACTTGTTGATTTGTTCATAATCCAGTTCCACCGGTGTTTCCCGGCCAAACATAGAGATATTGACCCTGACTTTACCGCGGTCTGGCAGCAATTCCTTGACCACGCCCTCGAAATTCTCAAAAGGACCGCTGTTGACCCGGATATTTTCCCCGATTTCCAGGTTTATGACCCGGGGTTTCTTGCCCATCAAGCCCATCTGGGTAAGGATCTTGTTGATCTCGGACTCCAATAGCGGGATGGGCTTGGTGCCACTCCCCACAAATCCAGTTACACCTGGAGTATGGTGCACCACATACCATGAATCTTCGCTCATGATCATATTGACGATCACGTAGCCCGGGAAAACACGTTTGGTAGTGACCTTCTTTTTGCCGCCTTTATATTCAACCTCTTGTTCTTCAGGAATTATGATATCGAATATCTTGTCCTGCATGCCCATCGACTCGACACGCTTGGTCAAATCGACCTTGATCTTATTTTCATAGCCGGAATAGGTATGCACAACATACCAATCGCCCTTCTTTTCAGGAAGTTTAGGCCCGGTTTCGAGGCTATCCTCAGCAGCCATATCGGTATATTCACCTTGGTTAATCAGATCTTCCGTGGTTATTGCGACCATCTCCCCTTTATGCAAAACGCTCCATCAGCTTTTCCAATACAAATGAAAGGCCTGTGTCAAAAAGCCAGATTATCAGAGCCATAATAGCTACTGATAGCAAGACCACCCCGGTATAGCCCATCAATTGCGTCCTGCCCGGCCAGTGAACCTTTTTCAATTCACTGACTACCCCGGAAATATACTGTCTGCCATTTTCCCACCAGAGTTTAAGATTGCTTTCATTACCGGTGGAGATGTTGCCTTTACCCAATTTTAATCACTTCCCCAGGATTACTTGGTTTCTTTGTGGATAGTATGGGCATTGCAGAATTTGCAGTGCTTCCTTACTTCCATCTTTTCGGTATTTTTCTTCTTGTCCTTGGTAGTCCTATAGTTGCGCTGTTTACACTCCGTACACGCCAAGGTAATTCCAACCCTCACCGTGACACCTCCATCCTGTGCACAAAAATACTACAATACTCTATCACATGCCCCTATGAATGTCAACCATGGCGGTCCTTGTTCGCTGGCCTGGCCGAGTCTAGGCGTCGATGCTGGTGACTACTCCGGAACCAACGGTTCTGCCGCCCTCGCGGATCGCGAAGCGGAGCCCTTCCTCTATCGCTATCGGGGTGATCAGGGTGATCGCCATCTGGATGTTGTCTCCCGGCATTAC
>JAAZOA010000242.1 GCA_012798055.1 Syntrophomonadaceae bacterium
CCCTACCACCACCGCATCGATATAACTCTTCTGCATGAGTTGGCCGGCCATGCTGTCGGTTATCAAGGTGACCGGGATATTATCCTGCATCAACTCCCAAACTGTTAAGCGTGCTCCTTGCAGGATTGGCCGGGTCTCACAAGCCCAAACCTGTTCAAGCTTGTGTTGTTCATTAAGAGCCCTAACTACGCCTAAAGCCGTACCATAGCCGCATGTGGCCAAGGCTCCAGCGTTGCAATGGGTCAAAATCCTGGCCCCGGCAGGCAGCAACTCCTGGCCATGATAGCCAAGGCGCTTATTTACAGCCACGTCTTCCGCACACATTTCCAGGGCTTCACCCATCATCATCTCGGCCAGAAAGCCCAACTCATCCTGCTTGAATGAATCGAAAATCCTGCGCATCCTGGCGATTGCCCAGAACAAATTCACCGCGGTCGGGCGAGTTCTTGACAAGACTAGCTCAGCCTGGCTGTAATATGATTCAAGTTTTGCCTGTAAGCCTCCAAAGTTTCGCACCGCCAGGGCTAAACCGAATGCGGCCGCTACCCCGATCAACGGAGCCCCCCTGACCTTGAGGGACATGATGGCATGGGCCATGGCATTATGATCGGTTATAGCTTCATACTCTAACCTGCCGGGGAGCTGGTTTTGATCCAGAATGTATACATTTGACGCTTCGTAATAGATGGTTCGAATCATTGTCAACTCATCCCGGTCTCGTCTAAAATAGCCTTGCAATCACATTTTCTCTGTGTGTCCAGGTATTTTGTGCTTTCCAGAACAAGGTGCCGCACCTCATGGACACTATTCTTCATCATCTCCAATACTTCTACATGGTTAAGGATATGGGGGGAAATCCCCGCAGCATAATTGGTAATGATGCAGACATTGGCGTAACATATACCTACTTCCCGAGCCAGGCACACTTCGGGTACGCTGGTCATCCCCACCAGGTGGCCACCCATATATTTAAACATTTCGATCTCAGCTGCAGTCTCGAAACGGGGACCCTCGGTGCATACATATGTACCGCCATCGTGTACTGTCAAGCCCTTTTCGTCTCCCGCCCTCTTAATGGCAGCCCTGACTTCAGGACAATAGGGAACAGTCATGTCACAGTGAATGACCCCCTCTTCCCCGCCTTCGAAGAAACTGCTCTTGCGCATCTTGGTAAAATCTATGAATTGGTCAGCCAGCACATATTCCCCTGGTTTGCGGTCGAAATTAAGTGAGCCTACCGCAGCTGTAGCGATGATGGTGTCGACTCCCATCTGCTGCAAAGCCTTGATATTGGCCCGATAATTGATGAGATGCGGTGGGATAGAATGCTTGGCACCGTGACGGGGAATAAAGGCTATCTCTTGGTCCAGGTATCTACCTACCATGCCTCTTACTTCACCGTATTTGGTCATTTCGGTGAATTCCCGTACATCGTCAAGCAGTTTGGGGCTGTATAATCCAGTCCCTCCAATGAAAGCTATTCTGGGCATTTATTCAACCTACCTTTCGATCCTTATTTAGCCATAAGTGCTTGGGCGAAAACCTCCGGCGAAAAATCCCGCAGATCCTCCAGGTTTTCACCTATACCAACCAGTTTCACAGGGATGTCCAGCTCTTTGGCAACAGCGAGTACAATCCCGCCTTTAGCCGTGCCATCAAGTTTGGTAAGGATTATCCCGGTAACTCCAGTCGCTTCGCCGAATAGTTTAGCCTGGCTGATAGCATTCTGACCGGTGGTAGCATCCAAGACCAGCAGTACCTCATGGGGAGCCCCCGGCAACTCCCGCTCGATTATTTTCCTGACTTTACCAATTTCCTTCATGAGGTTGGTCTTGTTTTGCACTCTCCCCGCTGTATCTATTATCAAAATATCAGCCTGGCGTGCGCGGGCTGCATTGATAGCATCATAAACCACCGCTCCGGGATCAGATCCCTCCTGGTGCTTGATCAGTTCGACCCCGATCCGGTCTGCCCAGATCTGAAGCTGATCTATAGCTGCGGCTCTGAATGTATCACCCGCGGCCAGCAAAACCATTTTGTTCTCGTTCCTGAACCGATATGCCAATTTGGCAATCGATGTGGTCTTACCCGCGCCATTTACCCCCACAACCAGGATCACCACCGGCGCAGCACTCTCCAGATCAAGCGGTGCGGAGGTCTCACCCAGCAGTGCTGCAATCTCTTCCTGTATCAGGGCTGTGACCTCAGCCGGGTCACCTATCTTGCGTTTGGCTGCAGCAGCCTTGATCTTCGCCACCAGTTCCAGGGAAGTGTTCATGCCCACATCAGCCTGGATCAAAATGTCTTCCAGTTCTTCAAAAAAATCATCATCCAGCTTGCGGCTGCTTTTGATTAAATTGTCGATCTTATCCCCGATATTTCTGCGGGTCTTACTGAGACCGATCTTGAATCTTTCCATTAGCCCTTCTTTGGCTTTTTTCCGGCCCCCGTTCATGTCTGCGGCTGCCTCTATGTGTTCGGGAACGGCTTCCCCCTCGCCGGCCGGTTCCGCAGCAGCTGGGGATTCAAATGCCTGCGCCTCAGCCCCTTCTGCCGCGGCGCCATCCGATGCCTCCTGCTGTACAACTTGGTCCTTTTTCCCCCATTTAAATTTATCGAACAACGCCATGCATTTTGACCTGCTTTCTAAAAGATAATGATCTTGAGCGAGTTGCCGGCAGATGTGCCGCTTTATCCTGCCCGCACATGCCTTTTCTCACCTGGAATCGACAATATGGATGAAATCCCTTCCTGAGGCATAGTTATCCCATAGATATTGTTGCCGCAGGCTATGGTGGTCTGGCGGTGAGTAATCACAATGAACTGTGTTTCTGTGCCCATTCTTCGCAAAAAATCAGCAAACATGTCCAGATTGGTTTCATCCAGAGAGGCGTCGATTTCGTCTAGCAAGCAAAAGGGAGCCGGCTTCAACCTCAGCAAGGCGAAGATGAAGGCGATACAGGTCAACGCTCGCTCTCCCCCTGATAATAGGTTGAGAGCTTGGCTGCGTTTACCGGGCATTTTGACCTCAATGTCCACCCCGGCATTGAGGTCCTTGTCCAAATCCACATTCAGCCTGGCTTCCCCGCCATTGAATATCTCCACGAAGGTGTTGTGAAAACTCACCCGGGCCAGGTTTAGAAACTGAGCGAAATTTTCGGCCATTATTTTTTCCGTCTCCTCGAGTAAGTTCACCAGAGAAGCCTTGGCCATGGTCAGGTCCTCGGTCTGAGAGCGGATGAAACTATAGCGTGACTCAACTTCATCATAGTCTTTTATGGATTCAATATCAATCGGCCCCAGCAAGTCAATCTGCTCCCGCAAAACAGGTATCTTTCCCCGATAGTCTCTGATTTGACGGCTGGTCAAATTTTCGCATAACTGATCCCGGTTTTGGTCCGGGTATTTCTCCTGCCACTGGCTATGCAGCCCATCTAATTCCGCGTCCAGGCGTACTTTTTTCATTTCAACGGCAACCATCTGCTGCCTCTGCTCTTCTGCCCTGGCCTGAATAGGCCCGTAATCCGCCCTGTACCTATCTATGGTTTCGGTGATCGCCGCTATTTCCTCCTGAACCCTTGCCATTTCCTGCAGGCATTTGCTCAACTCGAGCTCTTGCCCGGCA
>JAAZOA010000243.1 GCA_012798055.1 Syntrophomonadaceae bacterium
AAAATATGGAGCGGATAACCAATATGCAGCCGCAGCAGGAGGATGTCATGAGCAAGATTCACCCCCAGGCTGAATCATTTCTATTGACTGGCTCGGATTCGGTGGCCTGTCTTTTCATCCATGGATTTACCGCATCGCCTTCCGAAATATATCCGGTTGCCCGTAAGATCCACCAGATTACCGGCTGTACTGTCAGCGGGCCGCTTTTACCGGGTCACGGTATAAGCCCTGAGTCCATGGATCAGATCGGTTGGGAGGATTGGTGGGACCGGGTGGCCCAGGAAATCAGTTATCTGCAGCGCAGCCATGTCCAGGTATACGTCGCCGGACTTTCTATGGGCGGGCTACTGGCCCTCTATGCCGGCAGCCTGGAAAATAGCCTGGAGGGGATCATCGCCATCAATACCCCCATTTTTACCAACTCACCGGTTCTCCTGACCCTGGCCCCACTCATCAGGCTGGTGCGGCCATATCATCCCAAGAAGGACGATCCATTGACCAGGGAATTGGAATCGCAAGGACGCTTCGCCTACCCGGTGATGCCGATCAAAGCACTGATCAGTATGCAGCGCTTGAGAAAAATGGTGGTACAGCAACTTCCCAACCTGGAATTGCCGGTATTGATATTCCAGTCCCAGGGGGATGACAAGGTCCATCCGCGCAGCGCGCAATATATAAGGGACAAAGCACAAGGGTCACAGGTAAGGATCATCGAACTCTACAATTCAGGGCATATAGCTACCATGAGCCATGACCAGCAGCTGATAGCCCAGGAAATCGCGGCATTCATGGAAGCCAATATTAAATTGGACTAACAGGAGGAGACAAGATGCAAAGAGAGACAGCCATAAAGCTGCTGCGGGAGAAGCTGCACAATGAGAACCTGATCAATCATTCCCTGGCGGTGGAAGCCATCATGCGGGGCTTAGCGGCCAGGTTGGGGGAAGATGTGGATAAATTTGGCCTGGCCGGACTTCTGCATGACATCGATTATGATGAAACCGGGGAAGATTTCCATCGTCACTCTCTAGTGGCGGCGGAAATGTTGGAAAAAATCGGACTGCCCGCCGATGTGGTCTATGCTGTCAAGGTGCACAATGAGGTCCATGGCCTGCCCCGCTTGAGCGTGCTTGATAAAGCCCTCTATGCGGCCGATCCAGTCAGCGGTTTTATTACCGCTGCTGCTCTGGTCAGACCTGACAAGAAATTGGCCCAGGTGCAGATGAAGTCCCTGCGCAAACGGTTCAAAGAGAGCGCATTTGCCAGGGGAGCCAGCCGCGATCAGATGGACACCTGCCAGGAGATAGGCCTGGAGAGGGACGAGTTCCTGGAGATAGCGCTGCAGAGCATGCAGGGGATAGCCGATCAAATCGGACTGTAGTGATACCCCGTAAGGGAGATAAGAGGGGAGGGACCCAGACTGCTTACCAAAGAACAGGTATTGGACCATATGCGCCAGACCAGTTATCGTCCCTTGAGCTACAACGAACTCATGGCGGTATTCCATTTGGATGCCAAAGGAGGAGCCCAGTTTGCCCGGATAATCGGCCAACTCGAGAAAGAAGGGGAGATCCTAAAAACCCGCAAGGACAAATATGGACTTCCCGATATGATGAACCTGGTGCGGGGGACGATAAAGCTCAGCGAACGGGGTTACGGGATCTTGACCCCCGAGCCAGCCGGTGGAGAAGAGATTTTTATTTACGGTCGCAACCTCAATGGAGCCATGCATGAGGACCGGGTCATGGTCAGGATCAGCCGCAGGGGAGGCAGGGATCAGCGCCCGGAAGGCGAGGTGATCAGGGCCCTTGCCCGGGCCAGCCAGGAATTGGTAGGGACTTTCGAGAAGCGCCGCAATATGGCCCAGGTCATCCCTGACGATCCCCGCCAGATATACCCGGTTTACGTCAAACCCGATCCCAAAATGAAACTCCGCAACGGGGACAAAGTCCTGGTCAAGATAACTGCTTATCCTGACAAAAACAAGTATCCCGAAGGGAAAATCCTCGAGGTATTCGGAGCTGGGGGACTGCCCGGAGTGGATGTGCAGATCGTCATCAAGAAACACGGCTTGCGCCATACCTTCCCTCCAGCCGTGATTGCCGAAGCCCAGCGGGCAGCCCAGGAAGTCAGCCAGGCCGAGATAGAGCGGCGCCGCGACCTGCGGGGAATTAAGATGGTAACCATCGACAGTGAAGACGCCAAGGATTTGGATGACGCAGTCTCAGTGGAGCGGATAGAAGGCGGGTATCGCCTGGGGGTCCATATCGCGGACGTTTCCCATTATGTCAGAGAAGACAGTCAACTAG
>JAAZOA010000244.1 GCA_012798055.1 Syntrophomonadaceae bacterium
AGGTATTGAAAGCGCAGGTGACTGAACAGATCAGCGCTGAACATGACCAAAGAACCGAAGATAGAAAAGCGCACCGCAATGGCAGTCACCCTCACCCGCTGACTACCAGAGTCGGAGCCATTGCCCTTCATGTACCCAGATTAAGGGATGGCAAATTCTCGACGGATATGTTCAGCCGTTACCAGCGCAGCGAACAAGCCTTTATCCCGGCCATGCCGGAGATGGGGAAATAACGCATTCTTAATAGATAGGTTGGGTGACATTGAGCATGGCAAACGAATGATCAATACAAATCAATAAACAATGCTCCCCCACACCTTTTAATTGGTGTGGGAGATTTTTGCGTTTGCCACCCATTTGCCACCGGTTTCTAAATTTTTCTAAGATGTTTTATGTTAGAAAAAGTATCTTAAAATGATACCGGTTCATTTAAGATGCCGATATTCCGGTAATCATTAGAAACCACAAAAAACACCAAGTATCTTAAAATTACGTCAACAAAGCATGGTATTCCTGCAGTGATTTCAGCTGGCCGGGCTGTAGGTCATTTTCTTTGTAAGCCGCTATGCCCTTGGCACTGGCCAGGGCTGCCGCCATAGTGGTCAGGTATGGCACCTTGTTTTTGATGGCGGTTTTCCTGATATATGAATCGTCATACTGGCTCATTTTGCCCCGCGGGGTATTTATGACCAGGTTGATGGCCCCGTTGGTGATCGCATCTACAATATTGGGCCTTCCCTCGTATAGCTTATTGATAGGTTCGCAGGGGATGCCATTCTCCAGCAGGAAACGATAGGTTCCACCGGTAGCCTTGATCTTGAATCCGATTTTTGCGAATTCCCGGGCTGTCTCCAGGGCCTCCGGTTTGTCCTGGTCGTTCACACTGATGAGGACAGTGCCGGAGGTAGGCAGGGAAGACTGGGTGGCTTCCTGGGCTTTGTAATAAGCCAACCCGAATGAATCAGCTATACCCAGTACCTCGCCAGTGGACCGCATCTCCGGTCCCAGGATGGGATCCACTTCCTGGAACATATTGAAGGGGAATACCGCTTCTTTTACCCCAAAATGGTTTATCTTCCTGGCCTTCAGCTGATGCACCGAGTATTTCTGGCCGGAATTGGCAGCCATCATGATCTCCGTAGCGATCCGGGCCATCTGTATATTGCAGACTTTGGAAACCAGCGGCACGGTGCGGGAGGCCCGGGGATTGGCTTCCAGCACATAGACCCGATCGTCAGCGATGGCATACTGCATATTCATAAGCCCCACCACATTCAGTTCCTGGGCGATTTTGCGGGTATATTCCTCGATGGTGGCAATATGCCGGGCCGGGATAGTGATGGGAGGGATCACACAAGCCGAATCCCCCGAGTGGATGCCGGCCAATTCGATATGCTCCATAACCGTGGGCACAAAAGCATCACTGCCATCAGCTATGGCATCGGCCTCGGCTTCGATGGCATTGGACAGGAAACGGTCGATCAGGATGGGCCGCTCCGGGGTCACCCCGACCGCCGCAGCCAGGTATTGCCTGAGCATTTCTTCGTCATGCACCACTTCCATGCCCCTGCCGCCCAACACGTAAGAGGGGCGTACCATAAGCGGGTAGCCGATGCGGTTGGCGATAGCCAAGGCCTGCTCCAAATTCACAGCCATGCCGGATTCGGGCATGGGAATGCCAAGTTTCTCCATGATCTGCCGGAAACGGTCCCGGTCTTCAGCCAGGTCGATAGTTTCTGGACTGGTGCCCAGGATTTTCACTCCGGCGGCGGCCAATTCGCTGGCTATATTCAAAGGAGTCTGTCCCCCGAACTGTATGATCACCCCCAGGGGTTTTTCTTTATGGTAGATGCTCAGGACGTCCTCCACGGTCAGGGGTTCGAAGTAGAGTTTGTCGGAGGTGTCATAGTCAGTGGAGACTGTCTCCGGATTACAGTTGACAATTACGGTCTCATAGCCCAGGTCGCGCAAGGCGAAGGCGGTATGAACACAGCAGTAATCGAATTCTATGCCCTGGCCGATGCGGTTGGGCCCACCGCCCAGGATCATTACTTTAGGCTTGTCACTAGCTTTCGTCTGGTCAGGAGCGTTATAGGTCGAAAAATAATAGGCGGCGTTTTCTACTCCGCTTACCGGCACCGCTTCCCAGCCTTCTTCTACCCCCAGGGCAATCCGCTGGTTTCGGATTTCGGTCTCCGGGCACTCCAGGAGCTGGGCCAGGTAGCGATCGGCGAAACCGTCCTTCTTGGCCTGCACGAGCAGCTGGTCGGGGAGTCGGTCACCCTTGTAACGGAGTATCTCTTCTTCCAGGTTGACTAAATCCAGCATCTGCCTGATGAACCAAGGTTTGATGTGGGTGAGCTGGTAGAGCTGGTCTACATCTGCACCTTTGCGCAGGGCTTCATACATTACAAATTGCCTTTCGCTGGTAGGCTCAGCCAGCATGGCCATAAGCTCTTCCTTGGAGCGCTGGTTGAAATCCTTGGCAAACCCCAGTCCATAGCGGTTGATCTCCAGGGAGCGGATAGCCTTCTGGAAGGCTTCCTTATAGTTCTTGCCTATGCTCATCACTTCGCCTACAGCCCGCATTTGGGTTCCCAATTTGTCAATGGAGCCCGGGAATTTTTCGAAAGCCCAGCGGGCAAACTTGATAACCACATAGTCGCCGGAGGGGGTGTATTTGTCCAGGGTGCCATCGCGCCAGTAGGGAATCTCATCAAGCGTCAGACCCGCTGCCAAGAGGGTGGAAACCATGGCGATGGGAAATCCGGTGGCTTTGGAAGCCAGGGCTGAGGATCGCGATGTGCGCGGATTTATTTCAATGATGACTACCCGTCCAGTTTTGGGATCATGGGCGAACTGTACATTAGTTCCTCCCACTACCTCTATGGCGTCAACCACGTCATAGGAATACTTCTGCAGGCGCTGTTGCAGTTCGGGATCTATGGTCAGCATGGGAGCCGCGCAGAAGGAATCACCGGTATGGACCCCCATGGCATCGACATTTTCAATAAAACACACTGTTATCATATTGTTTTTGGCATCGCGCACCACTTCGAGTTCAAG
>JAAZOA010000245.1 GCA_012798055.1 Syntrophomonadaceae bacterium
ACCGCAAGCGAGCGTACAATGCCGCCCGGCTGCCCGGCATACGTCCAGTTTACACCACTGTCAGAGCTCGAATAGACTCCGCTGTTATTTGTGCCAAGATATACGATACTGGAATTCGTTGGCGCAAACGCCATAGAAACGGATGGAGCGATTACAGACGAAGTATTATTCCAGAGTGCCGCAACAGAATTGGTGGGTTCATCAACCTGATCCAACTCTACTGCATCTGGCACCGCAGGCGGCCCCAAAGGACCAGACTCATCAATTTCTAGCGGTGAAGTGATGGATGGAGCTACGGTAGTCGACCAGCTGCTGCCAGCGTTAAGATCAATGCGCTTTAGACCGGCATTCTGGGTGAGGGCAAAAATGATATTTCGCTGGTCTGGATGCATTACCAGGCCATTGACAATTTTGTCTCCAAGGTTGTTGGCAAATTGGCTCCAGGATTTTCCTCCATTTAGAGAACGAAAAACCCCACCACCGCTCTGAGTACTAGCAAGAATGGTTGTTTCATCTGGGAAAACTAGTCCGGTCACTTTGGAATCATATATCCCAGACATGGAATATGCCCAACTTTCCCCTCCATTCGTACTGCGATATACCCCGTCCATAAAAGTGCCGGCTAGAACCGTATCGCCACTGCCTCCCAATGAAGCAACGGAATAGATTGTTTTCCCACCCAACCCGGCCCCATACCATGTTAAACCAGCATCATCCGAGCGAAGAACCCCAGCTACATCACTTTCATGGGCTGCAAGATACACTGTATCAGGGTGATTTGGTTTAATGGAGATTCCATTCGGATAGATATGAGAAGAACCAGTATCCCCACCCGACAGTTCCCAGGATATTCCGCCATCCGAAGAATAACTTATCAATCCGTCATGCCATGCCGTGTAATAAGCCCTGTGCATCCATCCCCTTGGATCGATCGCGACAGCCCGACCTTTTATCCAACGACCTGACAAGTAATCGTCCATGAGCGGAGGGTATGGATCATTCCATGTGCCTCTGTTGCCATAATCATACGAAAGTGCAGGTCCGCCCTTGTGAATTGCCACCAAGACTTCTTCGGGTGAGCTGGGATTCACCGCCACTGAGTATACCCAGTCATCGTCAAATTCCATAACGCGAGACCAGCTTTCGCCGCCATTATTCGATTTATAAAGAACCCCATGATAATAAGTGTTTTCGATCCGTGTACCGGCATATACCAGGTTGTGATTTCCCGGATTCACAGCGACCGTGTAAACAACCGAGTTATTTGCGATTCCCTGGTTTACCGGGAACCAAGACGCGCCGCCATCCAGAGATTTATATACACCTTCCCCATGAGTTCCTGCATAAACAATATCACCGTTCTTGGGGTCTACTACGATCGAGTCAATAAATAACTTTCCCAGACCGATAGAAACAGATTTCCAGGTCCTTCCTCCGTTCAGGCTCTTATAAACCCCAGAAGAAAGTGCCCCGGCATATATTGTTTTCTGGTCGGGTGAGCTGTCTGGATCGGTAGGATCAACTGCCAGGCAAACAATACTTCCGCCATCAGGGCCTATCCAAACCGGCTCATGAACATTACGCACTTCAGGGAGAAAAAAAATATACTTCACTGTCTGTGCATGAGCATCAGCAGGAGCCAGAAGCCCTAGGCAGAGGAGGATCAACATTGGGAGCAGTATTTTATTTTTTTTCATCCTGGCTGACCTATGGAAAGTCTTTAACAGAAAACCATTTTTGGCGAAATACTTCTTCCTTCGTGAATATCTTCTATGATACTGGCAAGTAGAGGGGCGATGGAGATTACCTCGATTTTGTTTGCTCGTTTTTCTTTTGGAACAGGTAAAGTGTTGGTCACGACAACCTTTTCGATCCGGTCGTCCTGTGCTATCAAATCCAACGCCTTTGGAAGCAGAACAGGGTGTGTGACAGCAAAATATGCCTTTCCTTCGGCGCCCTGATCATAG
>JAAZOA010000246.1 GCA_012798055.1 Syntrophomonadaceae bacterium
GAGGGACCTGGAAACCCGCGCGACAGCGGCCAAGTTATCGGAGCCGGCTCCCGAGAAAATCACCCCGGGCTTTGTATCGCAAGAAGAGATCATCCGCAAATACATCCCTCAATTCCAGTCCATGGAGCAGAGCGCCAATAGTCGTTTGGACCAGCTATTGAGTGCTGCCCTGCACGAATACCGCAGCCAAAAGGCGGCAGGTACCCTGGATCTGGCGGGGCTGGCCCGCAAGTATCTCCAGGCTGGAACCAAATTGGAGTCAGGTGTGGACAATCAGTTCTACGCCCTGCTGTCAGCGATGGAAAATGAATTGATCGCCAATGATCAACCTACAGCTGTTATCGACCTGGTCAAGCAGGATTACCTGCAGGCCAAAGCTGCCAAACGCGCTGAAATGATGGCCAAAGCCCGCCGTTAAACCGGTTCAGTAGCAGGAGGCGGCAGCTGCGGCTTTTCCGGGGCACGACGGACCAGGACCTGGATTATCTTCTTTTCGTCAGCCTCCTCTACCCGGAAGGTCCACTCGCCGAAGCTGATGCTGGGATGGTCATCCCGTCCCGGTATCCGGCCTAATTGACCTATGATAAATCCGCTCAGGGTTTCGTATTCGCCGGTGGGCAGTTCCAGGTCCAGGTAGTCTTTGACCGTTGTGAGGCTCACTCCGCCATTCATCAATAAGGTTTTACTGTCGATTTTATGGATATGTTTGATCTCTTCATCATCCTCATCCAGGATGTCGCCCACGATCTCTTCCAGCAAGTCCTCCAATGTGACTATGCCGGCAGTGCCTCCGTGCTCGTCCAGGATGACCGCCAGGTGGTGCTTGTTGCGCTGTAGTTCTGAGAATAGTTCGTTGGTCTTTTTTGATTCAGCCACGAAATAGGGGGGGCGCATGGTCCTGGCAAGATCGAAAGCCTCTTTGGCTTTCTCGTCAGACAGCACCTCGATCAGGTCTTTGGCATGCATTATCCCGACGATGTTATCGATATTGCCTGAATAAACGGGTACGCGCGAATATTTTTCCCGGTTGAAAAAATCCACCGTCTCATCCAGGCTGGCTTCAAGGGGCAGGGCGGCGATGTCGATGCGGTGGGTCATGATGTCATCCACCATCTTGTCGTTGAATTCAAAGATGTTGTTGATCATGAGCTTCTCTGCCTTGTGGATGGTGCCGATCTCTTCCCCCACATCTACCATCATACGGATCTCTTCTTCGGTTACCTTCTGTTCCTCTTCCCCGGGCTTCACCCCGAACATGCGCACGAAGAAATTGGTAGAGATGGTGAGCAGCCTCACGAATGGATATGCTGCCACGGATAAGATATAAAGCGGGCGGACTGCGGCCATGGCAATGCGCTCAGACCTGTTCATGGCCAGCCTTTTGGGAACCAGTTCACCAAGCACAAGAGTGAAATAGGCCAGGACCAAAGTGATAAGCAAGACCGAAAAACTCCGCAGCCACAAGTCGGGCAGCGCCAATCCAGTCTTCTGCAGCAACCTAACCAGGCCATCCGCGAAATTCTGGGCCGCGAAGGCACTGGCCAGGAATCCGGCCAGGGTGATCCCGATCTGGATGGTTGCCAGGAAACGGCTGGGTTCAGAAAGTAGGTGCTGGATCAGCTGGGCCTTTTTATCTCCGTCTTCGGCCATGTATTTGATCTTGGTGTCATTAAGAGAAATCAGGGAGATCTCCGAGGCGGCAAAAAAAGCATTAAGCAAGATCAGGACCAGCAAAAAAAACAGTTCAGCCAAAATAGATTCTGCCCCCCGTCACTCAGTTTGTAACAGTCCCCACCCGGTTTTATGACTCTAATGAACTTGCCCGGGCAGCCGGCTATCCTTTCCCTTGCGGATATGTATGCTCTTATTATAGCACCGGGCAGCCGATCAATTGGAGCGGACCGGCGAAACTGCTGGAATTGGGAAATAAATACTTG
Source organism: Syntrophomonadaceae bacterium (assembly GCA_012798055.1). GTDB lineage: Bacteria > Bacillota > Syntrophomonadia > Syntrophomonadales > Syntrophomonadaceae > PHAA01. Next base: position 1,938 of record JAAZOA010000246.1, read on the forward strand.
CTGGCGGACGGCCCCAATGCAGGATTTATTATAGTATAATGTAGGAAGTTCGGGACTTGGACCTTTTCTGAGGATATGGGAAAAATATTACTGAAATGGGGCGAGGGTATGATTTTGGTTACCGGCGGGGCTGGCTATATCGGATCTCACGTAGCCCTGGAACTGTTGTTGAGCGGTTATGATGTGATGATCCTGGACAATCTGTCCACGGGGCATCGGGACACGGTAGACAACATCGAAATCATCAAAGGTGGATGCGAACAGGTCGGGGATTTGCATTTTGTCGCAGGTGATACCGGAGACAGAAAGCAGCTGACCAAGGTCATGAGGGATAATCCCATCCGGGCAATAGTCCATTTGGCGGCTTTCAGCCAGGTGGGGGAATCGATGCTTAAACCGGGCAAGTATTTTGAAAACAATGTAGCCCGGGCTATCAATATCCTGGAATGTATGGTCCAAGGACACGTCGAATACATAGTCTTCTCTTCCACGGCAGCCGTGTATGGTGAGCCGCGGGCCATTCCCATTACCGAAGGGCACCCCACCCAGCCCACCAATGTCTACGGAGCTTCCAAGCTGATGGTCGAGGAATTGCTGCGCTGGTATGAGCAGGTGCATGGCATCAGGCATGTGGCCCTGCGTTATTTCAATGCAGCCGGGGCAGACCGCAGCGGCTTGATCGGCGAACGCCATGAACCCGAGACCCATTTGATCCCCCTGGTCATCCAAAAAGTCATGGGGCAAAGACCAGGGCTCACCGTTTTCGGCAGTGATTACCCGACTCCTGACGGGACCTGTGTCAGGGATTACATCCATGTATCCGATTTGGCCCAGGCTCATATTTTGGCCCTGGAAGCCCTCTTCAAAGGTATGGATTCTCGCATATACAACCTGGGCAATGGCAATGGCTATACCGTCAAGGAAGTGATCGATACCGTGGGCCAGGTGACCGGACAAGAGGTCGGATACGAGATAGGGGCCAGGAGGGCCGGGGATCCAGCCTTGCTGGTGGCCTCCTCCGAGAAGATCCAGGCGGAGCTGGGCTGGAAGCCGCACTTCCCGGCGTTGCATGAAATCGTGGCTTCTGCCTGGAAATGGCATAACCTGTCGGGCCGTAAATGAAATCAAGCAGGGACCTGAATAAACAGCAAAACCTCCAGGCCGCAGCCTGGAGGTTTTTGCTCTCGGAATCAATAAAACGGGCATAAGCTCCGCAAGTGATTTCTATAATATACTAACAGAAGGGATACATACAGTTGGGTTAGAACCAGGCAAGATGGATGAAGGCGGAGGCAGGCGGGACCATTGCTGAACCGAAACATATTCCGCGAATTCGATATCAGAGGCAAGGTGGGCCAGGAACTGGATGAGGATATGGCTCGCCGCATTGTCCTGGCCTTTGCAGCATTTGTCCATGAGCGGGGACGTAGCGTAATGCTGGTGGGTCGCGACAACCGCCATTCCTCCTCGTGGTTGCGCGATCTGACCGTCGAAGCTCTGCGGGAATCAGGGATGGACGTAGTGGACCTGGGTGAACTGATTACCCCCATGTTTTATTTCGCCTCCTATCATCTGGGGATAGATGCGGGCTTGATGATTACTGCCAGCCACAATCCCGGGGACCATAATGGATTTAAACTATTGTTGAAGAACACAACAATATTTGGGGAGGACATTCGGGATATTTCCCGGAGGGCATCGGAAGGGCAGAGACTGATGGCTGAGCGCCGCGGCAGCCTGCGCTTTGCCCTGGTAAGCGAGGAGTACATACGGGAAATAACCAGCCGCATCAAGCTGGGGGAGAGACCCCTCAAGGTAGTGGTCGACTGCGGCAGCGGCACCACCAGTTATATCGGCCCCCGGGTTTTGA
>JAAZOA010000247.1 GCA_012798055.1 Syntrophomonadaceae bacterium
AATGGCTCAATTCTTCCCAGAGTTCACCCAGATTCGCGCAGACTGTGATGTCCTGGTCACTAAACTGCCGGTCCTCAGACAATACGATATTGACCCGCCCGGTCAAGGGTTCGCCTCCCGGCAGGGAAAGAAAGGTTTCCTTGCCCATGACCACAATTTTTCCCATCGTGGTTTGTTTGAAGTACCTCATGTCCGCCGGAATATGCACCAAGAGCTGGCCCTGATAGCCTATGCCCCAATTTTTGTCTACCGCCACGATTGCCTGCATAGCCAACCTCCTATACCGCAACCGGTATCCGGGTGATCTGCTCCCCGTGTCGATAGTTTTCCAATTGGAAGTCCTCCACCCGGAAGGCATAAAAATCTTTCACCGCGGGATTGATTAACAGGCGGGGAGCGGGGAAGGCCTCCCTTTCTATCAATTCTTTCACCAGGGGAACATGCCGGTCATATATGTGGGCATCAGCGATGACATGCACCAGTTCACCGGCTTCCAGGTCGCATACCTGGGCCAGCATGTGGATCAGGATGGCATACTGGCAGACGTTCCAATTGTTGGCCACCAGAATATCCTGGGAACGCTGGTTGAGAATGGCATTAAGCGTCCTGCCGGACACATTGAAAGTCATGCTGTAGGCACAGGGGTATAGGTGCATTTCACTTAAATCGGCATGATTATACATGTTTACCATAATACGACGGCTGGAAGGATTGTTCTTCAGGTCATAGATCACCCGGTCCACCTGGTCGAAATCACCTTCCGGGTAATGGTGCCTGATCGCCAGCTGGTAGCCGTAGGCTTTGCCGATGGATCCCTCTTCGTCTGCCCAGCTATCCCAGATATGGCTGCTCAGATCCTTGATATTGTTGGATTTCTTCTGCCAGATCCAGAGCAGCTCATCAATGGCTGCCTTAAGGTTGGTTGGACGCAGGGTAAGAATAGGGAACTCCTGGGCAAGATCATAGCGATTGACGATGCCGAATTTTTTGATGGTATGGGCAGGCTCTCCATCCTCCCACCTGGCCCGTACTCTTTCTCCCTGCGAGGAGAAGCCATTGGCCAGGATTTCCCGACACATGGCGATAAATATCTGATCTGCTCTGCTCATATAGCAATCCACCTCATCCATTTCCCGTCCGCCACTTTTTCTCCCAACCGCGGCGGCGCTCTCTCAGGCATCTCCCCAGGCCCGGTTGACCACGTAACGCAAGCGCTCGTGGTTTCCAGTGATATAAAGGTAGCCCAGCAAGGCCTCGAAACCTGTGCTCATTCGATAGGCTTGCAGGTCAGCATTTTTAGGAGGCGTGCTCCGGGAATTGCGACCCCTCCTTACCATATCCCGTTCCTCCGGGCTCAGTTCCTCCATGATCTGACGGACGAAACGTGCCTGGTTCTCGGCCTTGACCATCTCCACTGCCTCCAAATGCATGGACCTGAGGCGGCGGTGCCCGGATGTCAATATATGGGTCCGCACCATCAGTTCATACACCGCATCCCCTATATAGGCCAATACCAGTGGCGGGTACTGGTTGGGATCAGTCCCCGGCGGGATTTCAGGCATCAGCATGTTTCCACCTGGCTCCTTCCCGGGTATCCTCCAGCATAATTCCTGCCGCCTGGAGCTTATTGCGCAGTTCATCCGCCCGGGCATATTCCTGGTTGGCTTTCAACTCCTGCCTCATCTGCAGCAGGTATTGCATGAGTTCATCCACCCGGGGTGGCTGTTCATAGCGGAAGAGGCTGCCACCTGGCTTGTCCTCCACTTTGACCTCCAGGCGCAGCAACAGGTCCCGCAGGGAATCGGCCCTGGAGAAATCTTTGTCCTGGCGCGCATCATTCCGCAGCTCCAGGATGAGGCCCAACAACTTGTCCACTACCTGGCTGTCGTTGCCCTGGCGCTCCATGAATATCCCCAAAACACCGCCCAATTCTTCATAAATACGCAATGCCTGGGTCAATTGGGCCTGGTCTGCCGAGCTGGCCGCATCAGCCCTGCTGATAAAGGAATTGAGCTGGTGGGACATTTCGAAAAGATACCCTATGGCCTTGGCGCTGTTGAAATCATCGTCCATGGCGGCGATAAATTGCTCCTCCAGGTCCTTCACCCTGGTGAGCAATTCCCCCTGGCCGGCTGAATCTCTGTCCGCCTTCCCTGTTGCAGCATGATGCAAAAATTCCCGCCCCAAGGTGAGGGTGGTCTTCAAGCGGCCCAGGGCTTTGCGGGCTTCTTCCAGTTTTCCGTCATCGAAATCAAGCGGGCTGCGGTAATGGGTGGCGATAAGGTAAAACCGCACCACATCACGGGGGAACTTGGCCAGTATGTCCCTGAGGATGAAGAAGTTGCCTAACGATTTAGACATCTTTTCGCTGTTTACCGTTATGAAACCGTTATGCATCCAGTACTTAACGAAGGTTTTGCCGGTATAGGCTTCTGCCTGGGCAATCTCATTCTCATGGTGGGGGAAGATCAGGTCGGCGCCGCCACCATGTATATCCAGTGTTTCACCCAGATATTTGGTGGACATTACCGAACATTCAATATGCCAGCCCGGCCGCCCCCGACCCCAGGGACTATCCCAGGCCGGTTCGCCCGGTTTTGCCTTCTTCCACAGGGCAAAATCCACCGGTTCCTCCTTGCGTTCATCAACCTCCACCCGGGCTCCAGCCAGCATGTCATCCAAGGTGCGCCCCGACAGCTTGCCATAACCGGGGAAAGCCTTGACCCGGTAATAGACATCACCGTCTACTTCGTAGGCGAATCCCCGGCTTATTAGACCCTCCACCGCTTCAATGATATCGGGAATATGCTCGCTGACCCGGGGATGAACATCCGCCCTGACGATACCCAATGCATCCGCATCCTGAAAGTACTCTTGGATATAGCGCTGGGCCAGGACGATAGGATCATCCCCTTCTTCCCGGGCCCGGTTGATTATCTTGTCATCTACATCCGTGAAGTTCTGCACATATTTGACCTGGTAGCCCCGGTATTTCAGGTAACGCCTGACCGTATCGAATACTACCAAGGGCCGGGCATTGCCCAGGTGGATATAGTTATAAGTGGTTGGCCCGCATACATACATTTTTACCTGGCCAGGATCAAGCGTTACCAGCTCTTCTTTGTTGCCACTCAGGGTATTGTATACCTTCATCCGGAGGTGCCTCCTTCTGCAGACTTGCCAGTCTTCTCTCTAATTCATCGATCTTGTTTTGCATTACAGCCAGAGCGTCGGTAATCGGATCGGGAAGCAGATTGTGGTCGAGGTCTACTCCGTCATAATCCTCACCTAACCTGATTCCCTCCCGGGCTACGATGCGCCCCGGCACCCCTACCACCGTGCAATAGGGGGGGACCTCTTTTACTACTACCGAACCACCGCCTATTTTGGAGTGATCGCCCACTTTGAAGGATCCCAGTATTTTGGCCCCCGCACTGATGGTAACATTGTTGCCAATAGTGGGATGGCGTTTACCTTTCTCTTTGCCCGATCCCCCCAGGGTCACTCCCTGGTAAAGGGTGACATTGTCTCCGATTTCTGTGGTCTCCCCTATAACAATACCGCTGCCGTGGTCGATAAAGAAATTTTTGCCGATCTTGGCCCCGGGGTGGATTTCGATACCGGTCAGAAAACGGCTGAGATGTGAAACCAGCCGGGCCGTGAAATAACGTCGGTGTTCGTATAACCAGTGGGCTACCCGATGCATCAAAATGGCATGAAACCCCGGGTAGAGGAAAATTATCTCCGCCACGCTGCGGGCGGCCGGATCCCTTGCAAAGACCACATCTATCTCCCTTTTGATCGCCTCGAACATCTCTCCCCCTCCTTTACCCATCATTGCTCCAAAATAAATAAAACCCTTCATCCCTGCCATCAGAGACGAAAGGCTATACTTCCGCGGTTCCACCCTGCTTGGCACGTGGC
>JAAZOA010000021.1 GCA_012798055.1 Syntrophomonadaceae bacterium
AAAAATCAAGGGAAGCGGTGCATGATGCCGAGAATCTGGCTGTCAGCCGTGGACATCAGGAAGTGGATGTGGAACACCTACTTTTGGCCCTGCTGGAGCAGAGCGAGGGCTTGATCCCCAGATTATTCAGCCGTGCTGGGGTGGAGCCCAGCCGCGTAATCAGAGAACTGGAAGACAATCTTAACAGACGGCCGCGTATAACCGGCGGTGTCACAGAAGCCGGCAAGGTATATGTGACCCAGCGCTTGAACCAACTGCTGGCCCGGGCGGAAAAAGAGGCGGGCCGGCTTAAAGATGAATATATTAGTGTAGAACACCTGATTCTGGCCATGTTTGAAGAAGGAGCAGCCGGGGCTTCGGCCAGGATCATGAAGCAGATGGGATTGAGCCGGGAGCGGTTTCTTGAGGCTTTGACCGCAGTTCGCGGCAGTCAGAGGGTTACCAGCGCCACTCCGGAGACCAGTTATGAGGCCTTGGAAAAGTATGGGAGAGACCTGGTGGGGCTGGTGCGCAGCGGAAAACTGGATCCGGTGATCGGCCGGGACAGTGAGATCCGCGATGTGATCCTGATCCTGTCGCGGAAACGCAAGAATAACCCGGTGCTCATAGGTGAACCGGGGGTGGGTAAAACGGCCATAGTCGAGGGGCTGGCCCACCGTATCGTCCGCAATGACGTGCCGGAAGGACTCAAGAACAAGACTATTTTCGAATTGGATATGGGGGCGCTGGTGGCTGGCGCCAAGTACCGGGGCGAATTCGAGGAGCGGCTTAAAGCGGTTTTACAGGAGGTAAAAGACAGTGAAGGGCAGATCATCCTGTTCATCGATGAACTCCACAATATCGTCGGTGCAGGCAAAGCGGAAGGCTCCATGGATGCCGGCAACATGCTGAAACCCATGCTGGCCAGGGGGGAACTGCACTGTATAGGGGCAACAACCCTGGATGAATACCGGAAGCACATCGAGAAGGATGCTGCCCTGGAACGTCGCTTCCAGCCTATAATGGTAGATGAGCCATCAGTGGAAGATACTATCTCGATCCTGCGCGGTTTGAAAGAGCGGTTCGAGGTATTCCACGGGGTAAAGATCCATGACAATGCCCTGGTAGGGGCGGCGGTGCTTTCCAATCGTTATATTTCCGACCGATTCCTGCCAGATAAAGCCATTGATTTGGTAGACCAGGCCTGCGCCATGGTGAGGACTGAAATAGATTCAATGCCCGCCGACCTGGATGAGATATCCCGGCGGATTATGCAACTGGAGATAGAAGAAGCAGCTCTCGGCAAAGAAAAAGACCCGGCCAGCCAGGAAAGACTGCAGGCTCTGCAGAAGGAACTGGCTGAAATCAAGAGCAAGTCTGATGCCATGCGGGCCAAATGGGAAGCTGAGAAAAATGCCATCCATAAAGTCACCGCCTTGCGGGAGGAAATGGATCGGATCCGCCAGGAGATAGAAAGAGCTGAGCGGGACTATGATCTGAACCGTGCAGCCCAGCTGAAATACGGGGAACTGCCGGAACTGGAGCGCCGCCTTAAAGCCGAAGAAGAATTCATGGCTCGCAAACAAGGAGCAGTCAGCCTCCTCAGCGAGGAGGTCACAGAGGAACAAATCGCGCGGATAATATCCCGTTGGACTGGAATCCCCCTGACCCGCCTGGTAGAGGGTGAAAGGGAGAAACTGCTCCATCTGGACGAAATTTTACATGAAAGGGTGGTAGGGCAAGATGAGGCAGTGAGCCTTGTGGCTGATGCGATCATCCGGGCCCGGGCCGGTATCAAAGACCCCCGCCGTCCTATTGGTTCCTTCATTTTCCTTGGCCCAACCGGGGTAGGCAAGACCGAGCTGGCCAAAACCCTGGCCGAGGCCCTGTTCGACACCGAAAAGAACCTGGTGCGCATCGATATGAGTGAATATATGGAAAAACACACCGTATCGCGGCTGATCGGGGCGCCTCCAGGTTATGTAGGTTACGAGGAGGGAGGACAACTCTCGGAGGCGGTGAGACGTAAGCCCTATTCGGTGGTACTCTTCGATGAGATCGAAAAAGCTCATCATGATGTATTCAACGTATTGCTCCAGGTCCTGGATGATGGACGTATAACCGATTCCCACGGCCGAACCGTGGATTTCAAGAATACCATTATTATCATGACATCCAACCTGGGTTCCCATTACCTGCTGGAAGGTATTAATGCCCAGGGGGAGATTAGCGAGGCTGCCCGGGAACAGGTCATGCGGGAGCTACAACGCAGTTTCCGACCGGAATTCCTGAACCGGGTGGATGAGACTGTGCTCTTCCGACCGCTTACCCTGCCGGAAATAGAGCGCATCGTGGAACTATTGGTGGATGACCTGCGCAAACGTCTCCAGGACCGGCAGATCAAACTGGAACTCAGCGAAGCTGCTCGGGAGTACATCGCATCGGAGGGATTCGATCCGGTGTTCGGGGCCAGGCCTTTGAAACGCTTCCTGCAGAGCAAGCTCGAAACCATGGTGGGCAGGGCTCTGATCAGCGGACAGGTACTGGACGGGGCGACCATCAAGGTGGATGCCAGGGAAGGCAAACTGGCGATAGAATGGGAAAATCCTCAATAAACCAGCCTCATGTCTGGTTTAAAGAGCTTACCAGGACGGTTCCTAACAGTAAAAGGAACTGTCCTTTTTTCTTGCTTAGACAACCGCGCTGGACACCACGCGTGGGCTGCATAGATTGGAGTATAACTATAGATTATTTCAATTAGAAGAGAAATTATGTTATATTGGAACTCGAAATGGAGTGAAGCTGGAGATGGACGGAATCTATATGGACAACGCAGCTACTACCTTTCCTAAACCCGAAAGCGTATATGTAGCTGTAGACAATTTCAGCCGCAATCAAGGGGGCAATCCTGGGCGGGGCACCCATCGCCA
>JAAZOA010000248.1 GCA_012798055.1 Syntrophomonadaceae bacterium
CTTGAAGTCCAGGTTCACCGCAATACCCTTGGCATCAACCTTGAGATCTCCCCAACGGAGTTGCCCAATCTCCCCGACACGGAACCCTCCCTCGTAGAGTGTGAGTATGAGTGCCCGGTCTCTTGATGTACGGCACGCATCGACCATCGCTTGTACTTCCTGGGATGTGAGAAGGTCCCCTGCCTTCTTTGTCATGGTATCCTTTGGAGGGGTCTGGATCTTTCGCACTTTCTTCTCGGGAAGAGAGATATATTCACTCTCGATCATCCAGAGCAGGAACTGTTTCAAAATCCGGATGTAATCGTACTGAGTATTCTGCTTGAAGGGTCTGCCCCGTGTATGTATCCCGGTACGCATCCCCTCAATCCCGGCATAGACATCAGCCATCCGAAGTTGTGTGAAAGGAGGCAGAAATCGACGCCAGCCGATGAGGGTAAATGCAATCTTGTTTGCCCGGCCGGTGCTGATTCCAGCCGATCCTCGTCTCTCCGCAAGAAATTCCCTTAAAAGAGCTTCATCCTGGCGATCTATCTGGCCGGTTGCAAGTGCCTGGATTATTGCGGTGTCGCCATATTCTGATTTGATACACCCAAAATGCTCTCGCTGAGTCACAGATGTGGAAGGCATCATAAAAAGAAGTCGAGTGCATGAGTATATAAAACCCAGCGGGGGGAACTGAACTTGGTGCTGGAAAGCCGCCAGGGGGAAGCAGGACCTAAAGTTCTATTCCTCCTATCGGTTTTTTATACTCCCGGCCTCGACTTTTCATTATGATGCCTTCCACATCTGTGATCCAGAGGGATCATTTTGGTTGTGTCAAAGCCGAGTACTGCGATACAGCAATCAAGCAAGCGCTGGCCTCCGGGCAGATAGATCGCCGGGATGAGGCTCTTTTAAGAGAGTTCATCGCCGAGCGTAGAGGGTCGGCAGGGATAAGCACCGGCCGGGCCAACAAAATCGCCTATACGCTCATTGGCTGGCGCCGATTTCTACCTCCTTTCGGCGGACTCACGATCACAGACATCTACACTGGGATCGAGGCGATGCGAACCGGAAAGAACCAGCGGGGTAAGCCATTCAAGCAGAACACACAACACGACTATGTGCGGATCCTCAAGCAGTTTCTCCTCTGGTTGATCGAGAACGAGTATATCGACCTTCCCGAAAAGAAAATGCGGAAGATCCGCACGCCGTCCAAGGATATGATGACAAAGAAGGCCGGCGATCTCCTCACACCCCAAGAAGTGCAGGCGATGGTCAAGGCCTGCACGACATCCAGAGCTCGGGCAATGATCCTTGCACTCTACGAAGGGGGATTCCGAATCGGCGAGATCGCACAGCTCAAATGGGGTGATCTCAAAGTCGATTCCAAGGGCATCGCGGTGAATCTGGATTTCAAGACTGGGATGGCCAGGTATATCCGACTCGTTATGTCCAAAAAATACATCGCCGAATGGCGGGCCGACTACCCCCAACCGGTTACGCCTGAATCTCTCCTATTCCTCAATGAATATGGGGAACCGATCACCTATGCTGCAGCCGCCAAGCAGATCCGGCGGGCCGCCAGGAGGGCCGGCATTAACAAGCGGATCACCCCGCATCTCTTCCGGCACTCCAGGATCACCCATCTTCTCCAGGAGGGCATGAAGGAGAGTACCTTGAAAATGATGATGTGGGGATCAGTGGCGACCGACATGCTTCGTACCTATGCACACCTCACCGGTAGCGATATTGACTCCGAGATCTCCCGCATCTACGGACTGGAATCAGGTCCGGCAGCGACCATGCACGAAAAGCTTGAGCCGATTGTCTGCCCGGCATGCCACCTGGTCAACCCACCCGGAGAAGAGTACTGCCGGGATTGTATGGAACCGCTCACTCCGGAAGCGATTGCCGAAGAGGAGAGCGTGCAGCGGTTTGTGATGAAGAATTTTTCAACGCTCAGGAGATACCTGGATAAGGTTGAAAGGGAACAGCAGGCATCCTTGATCAGTAGTCATTAGGTATCTCTGATATATTTCAGGTATAACTAAATTCCAATTCACTATCAATTTTAGAATTTGGTAACTTTTATCTATCCTCCCAGATACACCCCTTGTCATTCATGGCAAAATTTCCTCTTTCAGACGATGATATAAATAATCCGACTACATGGAAAGAAAAGGGCAATGAATTCTTTTCAAAGGGACAATACGAAGATGCAATAAAATGTTATGCTCGTGCCATTGAAATAGATCCCGAATATCTGGATGCTTGGAATAATATTGGATATGCCCTCATTAAACTTGGTAAAACTGATGAAGCGAAAAAATGCAATGAAAAAGTCAAGGAATTAAAACTCAAAAATAAAGGGTCATCCATTCCCGATGCGTCTCATAACGTCGCTACAAAAGATGGTTTTTATTCAATCCCACCTCATGAGAAAAAAGGATTGCCCGATTCTCCAATTAGCCCTCCTGTGATACAAACCAAAAAAGAAGAAGAAGTTACTTCCTCGAGCAATTATGAAGCTCGGGAAAAGGAATATTGTAGAAATTGCGGTGAAGAACTTCCCTATCGCCAGGGAGAATGGCCACCAAGTCTTCCAAAATTATGTCCGAATTGTGGCGTAAGAATAAAAGACCCATTTCGATATGGGAGCCGTGAGGGTCAGGGAAGAACACACAGCGAATCGCTAAAAAATCCCACTATTGCAGCAGTTCTCTCTATTGTCCCTGGACTAGGCCAGGCATATAATGGACAGATTCTGCGAGGATTGTTATTCTTTTTTGCAACAGGTGTTGGTTTATTTTTGTTAGTATTCCCCGGCATAATTGTGTGGATTTTCGGAATTTATGATTCATATCGGACTGCTAGAAAAATGAATTATGGGGATATTCCATTTAGAAATACAAGTATAAAATTAATCGTTGGCTATATCCTTTTATTGCTCATTATTTCTGGGGTGGCTGCTGCTGGATATTCATATTTTGCCAATCCCTCAAAAAATAATGTTCTTCCTATTTTTGGAAAGACGTCAAAAATCGCCACTTTGGAAAAGATCGTCCGAGAGTATCATCAGACTCATACCTACATGGGAGATAGCATCTATGTCTGCGGTGATATGGCCTCGGATGTCTGGAACATGGTTGAAACTCAAAATATCAATGCAATGATTGTCATTGGAAATGTTGAGAGAGATATCACCAAAATTGAAGATGCAAATCATGCCTGGGTTATCGCAGAAGTCGATCCCAATAGTTGGATTGCGTTAGAAACAACCGGAGGATATCTTGTATGCGAAGATCCGAAAATTTGTCCTGTTTCAAATCCTCGCTATTTCACAGGATGGAAGTTTGAAAATCCGAAGGCATTAAATGATGCAATCGAAAAACTTGAACATCCCTGTCCTACTGGATACGTGTTTGGAGAAGATCAAAAATGCCACCCAGCTTGTGGAGGAAGTCATTACTGCATTGGTGATAGCATTTGTGTCAACGGCGAATGTGTTGCATGTGATGAAGGATATATCCTAGGCGATGATCTTCAGTGCCATAAACAATGCGGCTCAACCCGGGCGTATTGTACAGGAGATAGTGTGTGTGTCAATGGTGAATGCCGCACCTGTCCTGAAGGATACATAATGGGAAATGACTTGAAATGTCATCAACCATGTGGCTCTACCAAGACCTACTGCACGGGAGATAGTATCTGTATCAATGGTGAATGCCGCAGCTGTCCGAGCGGATACATTTTTGGAAGTGATTACCAATGTCATCAGGAATGCCCGATTGGGTCTAATCAATACTGCTTGAGAGGGACTTGTGGTGCGGATGGTTTATGCCACCTTTATTGATACAACGACATTTTTGGCAAATTGAATTTTTTTCAGCATTTAAAAGCAAAAACAGATTTTTTATTCAAATGAGAAGGCTCCATATGCAAATTTCCCTCTTTTAGCATATGCAAATGCCGCCTTTTTTACTGATGCATCCATCATCCAGGCCCAGTGTTTACTGCTTTTTTTCCATTGGTGAAACATCTGTTTAGTAATTATTGTTGGAGAACCGTCACTCGTAACCATGCAGCAATTTTCAAGCTGGGTTTCCGAATGTGATAACGCCCCTTCTCCTGCCATATGTTGACTCCAAATTACTGAATGCATTTCCAAACTATGATCAAATACAACAGGGGGCAGATGGTGTTTTCTTCGTTCCTTATTTACCATCCCCAGCATCAACCGGTTGATATTGTTGACATGAATATATCGTGTCCTGGGCCTCTTTCTCCTGGGTGATGGATGTCTGCAATTGTAGCCAAATAAACGGTTGATAGTCCTCCTTATTGTATTGAGAATCCTCATTGTTATCCTCACAGAAAATGATTATTTCAGCATTCCATTTTTCCAAAAAAATGGTTTGTTTGGAGGTATTCGTTCATACTTATCAAGGATACTCGGGAATATTTCGGGATATTTTGCGACTTCCAGAGGAACACAGAACGTGAAATCGGGATGAGCAGGTGTGCCTGACAAGCCAATCATCACAAATACGGGTATGTTTTTCTTCCGGGCAAATTCCTGATAACGTCTGATCTGGTCAGGCCGGGACCATCGGATAACCCAATCGTTGATTTTACTACTCTTCACCGGATTTGCACGCCACTTACATTCAACTGCAAACATTTCATTGGTGGGCTTATAGCGAATGACAAAATCGGGATTTGCATCGGTTTCGACGAAAATACCCTCACGTTTCTCTGAATTATCTCTTGTCCATTCATGTATAGCAAAGTATTCGCGTTTGAGGTTAAACAAGCCGGCAACGTATTGTTCGAACGCTTTTCCTTTCCCGTACTGTTCCTGTTGCTCGTCAGGCAACCAAATATCAACAGTTTTGAGAAGTTTATCCATAAACCCCATAATATTCCCTATTAAAGGGGTGATTTAGGAACAGTATGGATAAATGTTGCGCAGAAGCGATCACCTATTCTGTTGAGATCATCAACCTGGATGCTCTTTTCTGTTTCCATACTGATCTTTCATCCACATTCACCCTCAATCGGTCCCGTTGGGCTTGCTACGGATGCTCCGGGCCACATTCAGAACCCCTCCCAAAGACTTTAAAAGACGGTCATCCTCACCAATTTTGTATGCAGCCGATCACCTTCTCAAATCATTCTGGATAACGGCCTGCATACAGGTGAGAACTTGCATAACTCAGCACTTCGCACTCGACGCAGGGCTATTGAAGCCTACGAACGCCACACCGGGTTTACCGGCATTGGCGAGTATTTTGCAGAGCAGGGACTGATCACCATCATCGATGAGGAGGCAGTATGCGCAGAATAGTGGGCTCCCCCGGTATGTCCAAACCTTCCACAGCTGTGACACAGAGGGAGCTTAGTGTATCCTTCCCCCCAAGGGCAAAAAGGTTTTTGCACCAGGCAACGGGGTGAGCGGGATGTTCTACCGAAATTCGATTTTTCACGTTCACCGCGAGGTCTTCGCCAACAAACGCGGCACCCAGGGGGTGCAGTGATGGCGAAAAAGAAGAAATGCCCGTACTTCTCCGCGCAGAAGAAAGGGAAGTGGACTAAGATGGTCTGCACCCTTCCGGCCGGCAAGTTATGCCCGGACCCGCGTTGCCAGGCGAACCCCGACTACCAGGAGCCGGACCGGGATGATGATGAGTGAGGCGGCAGCAGACCGCCGGCCAGACCGCGCCAGGGCAAAGGGCGCCGAGTATGAAGCACTCGGCTACCTGCTGAACCGTGGCTATCTGGCGATCCGGGCA
>JAAZOA010000249.1 GCA_012798055.1 Syntrophomonadaceae bacterium
CCGGGTCCATCCGGGCAACCCGCCGGGCGGGCACATATGCAGCCATGGTAGCCGACAGCAGGGTGGACAACAATATGATCGTCACCGGTATGGGCCTGAGCAGTAAACCATATTGCTGCTGGGCCAGGAAGATAAAAGCCTGGCTCAGCAATAGTCCCAGGCCAAATCCTAGTGTTGCCCCTGAGCCACCCAATACGGCCCCTTGGATCAGGAAAACCCTGGCTACACTATTGGTCCGTATCCCCATGGCCTTCAATATACCGATCTGTTTCGACTTCTGAACTGCGTTGATAGCCAATACCGAGGCTACCCCCAGAATTACTGCCAGCAAAACGAAGAATTGAATGGTATAGCTGGAACTGCTCTGGCTCCGCAAACCTGCCAGCAGCGAAGCATTAGTGGCCTGCCAGCTCTCCAGTTCGAGATCTGTAAACTTTTTCTCCCACTGAGAGGCGATGTCCTGAGCACTGAAAACGTCCAGGACCTGGACTTCAATGGAAGTCACCCTGTCGCCGATCCCCAGCAGTGCACCCGCCTGTTGACGGTCCATAACCATCCAGCGCTGGTTTACCGCACTCAAGCCCAGGTCAAACAGCCCATCCACCATCAAGGCCAGGGGTGTTTGGCCGGCTATTTCCAGGGTTATGGGGTCACCTACACTTACCCCCAGGTCGGCGGCCAGGTCTTTGCCCAGCAACACTGCTCCATTGGCGGGTTCTCCCCGTCCGGCAACTATCGAATTGCTGATGTTGTAAATACGGTTGGCTTCTGCGATGTCAAATCCACGCACCAGCACCCCGCGGGTGACCTGACCGCGTTTTATAAGCCCCTGCCCGTCTACCACAGGCAACACGTTTTTGATTCCCGGTGAAGCTGACATAGCTTCCACCAGGGGGCGCCATTCAACTATAGGTCTTTTATCCTTGATGGTAGTGTCGACCGTCAAAAGACGACGCCCTTCCCAGGTTCGCACCGCTTCCTGGAGAGCAGGCTGGCTAGCGCTGACCACTATATGGGGCTGTTTGCCAACCGTCTTGTCGATAAGGTCAGCCTGCAGACCATCGATCAGGGCAGTCAGAAATACCATGACTGCCACCCCAATGCCAATACCCAAAATGATCAATGCAGTCTGCAGCTTGTTCTCCTCCAGAAACCTTCGAGCCAGTTTGATTTCAAAAGCAAGTGAGTTGTACATATCAATCGTTCCTGTTGGTGCGGACGGTTACCCGCTGTCCTTCCCGCAAACCCTGGGGCTCCAGGATTAAATCCCCCTCATGAAGGCCTTCCCTTATAATAATTCCCTCCGGACTGCGCAGGCCCGTCTGCACCGGCACGAAATGGGCTCTGCCATTGCGAGCTACCCACACCCCTTCCTGACCTCTATCTACAGTTAAATAGGCATTATCGATGATGATGACATCCTGCTGAAGAGCTCCGAAAAGCTGTACCGAGACCAGCCGGCCCGGATAGAGTTCCGGCACCTCTTTCAACAAGGCCAGTTCAGCTTTTATGGATCCCTGCTCGGCATTGCCGGCCGGTTCTGTATAGACTACGCGGGCTTCCCATTTTTTTGCTGCTTCATAGGGTATCCAAACCAGAGCCCGATTGTTGGCAGAAACCAACTGGGAATAGCGCTGGTCGGGCTGGATCCTGATCCGGACCTGCTGACCGGCTGCAATCACCGCAAGGGATGTGCCTGCCAACACCATTTCCCCCTCCCGTGCAGAATTTTCCAGGACGATGCCATCAGCAGGAGCCGTGATTCTGTGCTGGAGAACGTTCAGTTCCTTGGCTTCCAGGTCACTCTGGCGCTGTTTAAGCTGGCTCTGCAGTATCTCCAAGTTGACTCCGCCATTTTGGTAACTCTCCAGGAGCAAGCGCGCAGCCCGGGCATTTTCGGCTGAGATGGCCTGGCTTTGCTGGGCTGTCTCCAATTCCTGCTGGCTTATCGCCCCGTTACTGTAGAGGGTTTGCATCCGCTCATATTGCATCCGTGCCTTCTCGGCAGCCAAATCGGCTTCTATGCTGGCTGCACCTGCATTTTCCTTGCTCAGGGTACTGGCCAGGCGCAGGTTAGCCCTGGCTGTTTCAACTGCCATTGCGGCTGCCTCCCTGGCTATAACCGCCTGGCGGTCATCGAGCTGCAGGATCAATTGCCCCGCTTTAACCTGATCTCCGGCCTTGACCGGACTTTGCACCACCGTACCGCTTATTAATGAAGAAAGGGTGATTGGCGTCTCGGCAACGACTTCACCGCTCAGCAACAGTGAAGGGGTATAGTCCTCACTCTCGACCTGCAGACCCGTTACTCTCTCAGCCCTCATCCATAAATAGGCGATAATGAGTGCTGCGGCTACAAGCGCTATTATGAGCATCCTCTTGCGATTTGGGATTTTCAGCATATTCCCTCTCTCCCACTCCATGGTTTTTTATATTATAATTCTATTCCCGAGGACCTAATCCTTCTCCACCAGGCGCAGAGACCGGCCAACATTGGCGTTATTTCCCGGAGGTTTGGTTGACAGCGGCGCTGGGCGGTATATACAATAAAAGTAGACATTTACATCCCAATTGATGACAGTCTGATATACATGCATAACTCATCAGGGGGGTGGTAGCCTCAAACACAGATCATTATTGCTCGCGTTTGTCCTTGTTCTTTCGGCTGCAGCACAGCAGCCAGCGCTTCAGATGGTTTGCGGACCAGATTTTGTTTTTTGACAACCACTTACTGATCGATGATTTTTAGCCGCGACATTTCGCTTGACAACCGTCGACGGGTGTCCATACCCGCCTTTATTCACCATCATAATTCCGGAACGACCTACTCCCAAATTGATGCATCTGTTCATATAGCTTGTTCTCTATTATAGACTATATACCACCCACCGATTATTAGGTTCACTCAAGAGACATTGACAAGCATGATGAACCATCAGAGCATGCTGCGGGCAGCCGTTATCTCCTGTTATGGATAGCCGCCCCAGCCGCTGGTTGGCAGTCCGCTTTGCAGATTTTGTACCGCACGCAGACATTTGAGTTTTGCCGGGACATCATTCTAATCCGAGTCCTGAAGGAGGTAGAAAAAATGAGTGGGAAACTGAACCAGCCCGTATATTTACTGGGCGCCGGCTGCACCAAATTCGGCAACCTGCTGAAATCAGCCGAGCTCCAAGGATTGGCACTGCAGGACATGGTTGCAGTGGCCGTCAAAGAAGCGTTGGCAGATGCCAAGACCGACCCGGGGGAAATAGATGCATACATCATAGGCAACCATACCGCCCAGAGTTCTTTTGCTTCTGCTTACAGCCAGTTATCAAAATGGATAGGCATGGATCTGAAAGCAGGAGTGCAGATGGCGGCAGCCTGTTCTACTACCAATGTAGGTGCCCAACTGGCCGCGGCCCAGATTGCTGCAGGCATATATGACAAGGTGCTAGTGGTGGGTTTTGAGGCCACCCAGACCAACCCCAAAGGTCTAAGCCCTTATGAAAGAGAATTGACCCCAACAGACGTAATGTGGTTGTGGACGGATGGGGGCGTGGGCCAGGCTTATTCAGTACCCCAGGGCTACGACATCTTCCCGGTTTATAACGGCTTGATCGCGTTGGGCTATTGCCGCAAATTCGGAATCTCAATCGAGGATTATGACATTTCTATGATGGAGTTGTGCCGGACCAGGCGCTTGCACGGTTCTCTTACCCCCCAGGCAGTCTGGCAGGAAACCCTGGAAGATGAGGCCAAGCGCTTGGGCTTTAACGATCTCTTCGAATTCTGGACCTCGGACCAAAATCCGTTTTTGGCCTGGCCTACCCGTCTGCACAGCCTGGTCACTGCCGTTGATGGAGCCTCCGCTATGGTTATAAGCAACCAAGCCGGGGCCAAGGAATACCAAGGTACACCCATCGAGATTAAAGGCATGTCCTACTGCGTAGGTGATCTGCCCTGGTACAAGGAGGACACAGTATTTCCCGCGGATGCGAAAGCCCTGGCAGCTGCTTACCAAATGGCCGGAATAGCCCCCCAAGACCTCGGTTACTGCTCCACCCACGATTGCTCGCATATTTCCAGCATAAGGATCGCTGAACAGGCTGGCTATCTGCCCGAAGGCGAAGGCTTGAAGTATGCCCGGGAAGGACGGCTGCGGTTTGATGGCGACCGTCCCATGCACACCCATGGAGGCCGCCACGCCTTTGGTCATGCCTGGGCTGCCAGCGCAGGCACCGATATAATGGAAGCCATGAAGCAGATCCGCGGTCAGGCAGGACCGAAACAGATCAAGACCCCCCCGGAATTCGGACTGGTCCATAACCACGGATACGCAATGATCAGTTCGGTAATGATCCTGAAAGGGGGAATGTAAGATGCCGGAATCCATTATCAAAAAATATTATGACGGTCTTAAAGCCAACAAAATTATCGGCACCAAATGCAGGAAATGTTCAGGATATACTTTCCCGCCCACTACAGCCTGCGAGCATTGCGGGAGCTTCGATTTGGATTGGGTGGAGATGTCAGGCAAGGGCAAGATGCTATTCGTCTCCCATAACGTTGCCCCTGGCCCCAATCCGCGCTTGACGCCGCTGGCCCCCTGGGCTTACGGTCATATCCAGTTGGAGGAGGGGATCTTTGTCCAGGCCATAATAACCAATGTGGCCACCGACCCGGCAACCCTGAGAGCATTTTATGAAAAGGGTCCGGTAGATGTGGTGGCTGACATAAAGGAAATAGGCGGACTGCCCTATCTGGCATTCAAGACCACCTAAGGGGGTTGCTGCCATTATCCCGGGCAAAAAACAGAACCCGCCTTGATAAGCGGGTTCTGTTTTTGGGGCTCCCAAATCGGCTCACCGCCGGATTAGTCCCGCTGGGACCTTTCCCTGCCTGGCTGCCTGTTGATGATTAGAGGCAAATCATTCAGATTTCTTTTCTTGGGGAACCCCATATTGCCATGTACCTTGATACAATATTGTCCCGTCCTCCAGGTAACCTATCCCTTTACCGTGCGGCATCCCCTGCCAGAACTCTCCCTCATAAGATACTCTGCCGTTTTTATGAAACACCACTCCCTGACCGGTTTGCAGGCCATCTTTAAACTCGCCTTGGTAAGTTATCGATCCATCGGGGTGATAGATCACGCCCTGACCATTTTGCAGTCCATTACTGAAGTCGCCTTTATAGCGGAGTTTACCATCAGTATAGTACAGACTGCCTCGGCCATCGGGTTTACCTTCCTTAAACTCACCTTTGTAATATTTGTTGCCATTCTCCTGGTAGGCTGTGCCATTACCGTGAGTCTGGCCGTTTTTGAAGCGCCCCTTGTATGCTATCGCGCCATTTTTATAGTAGGCTGCTCCCTGGCCATGCGGGAGTCCATCTTTGAGTTCACCCCTGTATTGCAGTAAGCCGTCATCATAATAAATCTCACCAGTTTCCATTGTAACCTCCTCTTATCTCTGCGCAATTATGGTGGGTCCGCTCCCAGATCCGTAAAATATGAACGGTCTACTAGAAATTTCTCTAATAAAGGTAAATGTCCTGCCACAACATTCAGAAAACCCTCGAATTGGCAGGCACCCTGCCGGGGCAAGCGCTATTTTGTACTGCTTATACCCTCTGTTGCATAAGGTTTAACTGGTTCGCCAAAAACGCGAGGCCAGTGTGCGGCATCCCGACAGGCTAAAGAAGCGCCCAACTTGACTAGGTTTATTTTCTACCTTATAATCGAGTTTGTATCAAATGGATATCGCCTGGGATCCTTTGAACGCGGTCTGGATATACTTCATGCTGGCCAGCATAGCACAGGCATTCCTCAATGATATGCGGATGTGGCGGAATTGGCAGACGCACCAGACTTAGGATCTGGCGCTTCACGGCGTGGGGGTTCGAGTCCCTTCATCCGCACCATAAAACAGCGAACGGAGGTTTAGAAAACCTCCGTTTTTTCTTAAATACCGGTTGCTCCATCCCTGCCTGGCATGATTGTTTTTATGCTCATTAATTGGCGGTGGTAAGTAGCGATTCCCTCAATCAAGTCAGCAGTTTATACTATAGGTGAGACAAAAAGGAGGAGATGCTCTGATGTCTAGCGTTATTCACTTTGAGCTGTTTGCCGATCAGCCTGACAGGGCAGCCAAATTTTATGAAGAAATTTTTGGCTAGCAAATATCCAAATGGGAAGGTCCCATGGAATATCATCTTATTACGACACATGGCGAGAATGAGCCGGGAATCAATGGAGCTATTGCCTTGCGTCAGCAGCCCAACGACACCACCATCAACACCATAAGCGTTGCTTCCTTTGAAAAATTTGCCCAGAAGGTAGTGGAAGCCGGGGGGATGGTCCTGACCCCCAAGCAGACGGTTCCTGATGTAGGATACTTCGCGTATTGCAAGGATACCGAAGGCAATACTTTCGGTATCATGGAGGAAAATCCGTCAGTCGGTTAGCCATCCTGGGATGCTAATGGATTCCGGCAATCCCCGGACGAAACAGCCGGTGCATTAACCTGCACCGGCTGTTTCTGTCCGTCTAAAAATAGGCCGCTGTATGAGGGGGGGAAGGATTACATCATTCCGCCCATGCCACCGCCCATGCCACCCATTCCGCCCATGCCGGGGGCCCCTTTGTCCTCGCCCGGCTTCTCGGACACGATGGCTTCGGTGGTCAGGAGCATTGCCGATATGCTGGCAGCATTCTGCACAGCTGAACGGGTAACCTTGGCCGGATCGATGATGCCAGCTTTAATCATATCTTCGTAAACGTTGGTTAAGGCGTTAAATCCTATTCCCGGCTTATCCAACTGGGCTTCTTTGACCTTTTCGACTACAACCGAACCTTCGATACCTGCATTGTTGGCGATCTGGCGCAGGGGTTCCTCCAGGGCCTTCTGAACCAGTTGAACCCCGGTAAGCTCGTCCCCACTGGCCTCAATCCTGGCAACAGCCGCCATGGCACTGATAAGAGCTACCCCGCCGCCGGAAACAATACCCTCTTCGACGGCAGCCTTGGTTGCGGCCAGGGCGTCTTCAATACGGTGCTTCTTCTCTTTAAGTTCGGTCTCGGTAGCTGCACCCACCTTGATGATAGCTACGCCGCCGGATAGTTTAGCCATTCTTTCCTGGAGTTTTTCCCGGTCATATTCAGATTCAGTGGCTTCTACCTGGGCTTTGATATTGGCGATGCGGGCTTTGACATTCTCTTCCGCCCCGGCTCCGTCAACTATTATGGTCTCATCTTTCTTGATAACTACTTTGTTGGCTCTGCCCAGCATATCCAGGCCGACGTTTTCCATCTTTATGCCTACATCTTCCGACACCACAGTACCTGCAGTCAGGATAGCTATGTCTTCCAGCATGGCTTTTCTTCTCTCACCGAAAGCGGGAGCTTTGACCGCGACGCAGGTGAAAGTGCCTCTGAGCTTGTTCAGGACCAGGGTGGCCAATGCTTCGCCTTCAACATCTTCGGCAACCAGCAGCATGGGCTTACCGCTCTGGACCACCTTTTCCAGCACCGGCAGGATCTCGGTGATGACCGAAATCTTCTTGTCAGTAATCAGGATGTAGGGGTTCTCCAAATTGGCCACCATTTTGTCGGTATCGGTGATCATATAGTGAGAGATATAACCCCGGTCAAAGCTCATCCCTTCTACCACTTCCAGAGACGTGCCCATGGAATTGGATTCTTCTACCGTGATGACCCCATCCCGGCCCACTTTTTCCATGGCGTCGGCAATCAGATTACCTATCTCAGGATCACTGGCACTGATAGCCGCAACCTGGGATATGGCCTCCTTGGATTCTACTGGTTTGCTGATAGCTTGCAGTTCATCGGTAGCAACCTGGACAGCTTTCTCAATTCCCCGGCGCATGACCATCGGGTTGGCGCCAGCGGCAACATTTTTCAGACCTTCCTTAATCATCGCCTGAGCCAGGACTGTAGCGGTGGTGGTTCCGTCGCCGGCCACATCGTTGGTCTTGGTAGCTACTTCTTTGACCAGCTGGCAGCCCAAGTTTTCCCAGGGATCAGCCAGGTCTATATCGCGGGCTATGGTAACACCGTCATTGGTAATGGTTGGAGATCCGAACTTCCGGTCCAGGACAACATTCCTACCCTTGGGTCCCAGGGTAACTTTTACCGTATTCGCCAGGGTGTCTACACCCTTTTCCAGCGCTCTTCTGGCTTCTTCCCCAAATTTGATTTCTTTGGAAAACATCTATGTAACCTCCCTTTATTTTAATTAGACGATTTTGGCCAATATATCGCGCTCAGCCAGGATCAGCAGGGTTTCGCCCTCCAGTTTGATCTCCATCCCGCCATACTTGGCAAATATGATCTTATCGCCAACAGCCACATCCAGGGGTACCCGTTCTCCCTTGTCGTTGAGGGATCCTGGACCTACCGCAATGACTTCCGCTTCCTGAGGTTTTTCTTTGGCTGTATCAGGAACAATCAGCCCACTTTTGGTCTTCTGTTCAGCAACTTCGGCTACTTTCACAACCACCCGGTCGCCTAATGGTTTAATGTTCACTTAAGATGCCTCCTTTAATTAATTTGTTAGCACTCGCGACTGTCGAGTGCTAATACACATTTATAATATTAGGCAAGATTGTCTGGCTATTCAAACCTAAAAAACCATCAAATCCGCCCAATTTCAATCAATATTTGCTTTCATTTTAACTTTTGTCTCTATTATTTCAAATAGCTTGCTTTTTCACTTTATTTCAATCAAACCTGCCCGCATTCGCTGCTGGCTTCTATCAGTATATCCAACCCGTGACTCAAGGCCGGCATTATGGCTTCCAGGGATTCCCGCACCCCTTTTACGCTACCGGGTAGGTTGATGATCAACGTCTTGCCCCGGATTCCCGCCACTCCCCGTGAAAGCATGGCTTTGGGCGTCTTCTGCATCCCGTAAATGCGGATGGCTTCAGAGATACCCGGGGTCAACCTGTCTATAACGGCCAGACTGGCTTCTGGGGTTACATCCCTAGGTGAAAAACCAGTCCCTCCAGATGTAAATAAAACATCCAGGTTGAGCTGGTCGCAAGCCCTCTGCAGTTTGCATATTATCAAGCCCTTATCGTCGGGTACAATCTCGTAGTATTCGCAGCTGAATTCACCGGCTGGCAACATGGCTCTGATCTGCTGCCCGCTCTCATCTACCCGTTCACCACGGGAACCTTTATCGCTCAGAATCAATATACCATATTTGTACATTTAGCTGATCACCTCAACCACATCATTTTTACGGATCTTACCCCCACTAATAACCCGGCAGAATAATCCCTCCTGGGGCAATAGGCTTACTCCGAACATCCTGGTCACAACGCTGGGATGATCTTCCTTGCCGATTTGAGTTACTTCGAGGATGACATCCTTGCCGATACGAAGTCTTCCCCCAATTCCCACCTGGACCAGGTCGATCCCCTCGATGAGCAGATTTTCCGCATACTGCCCCGGTTCCATATTAATGTTCATCTCCCGGTTGACACGCTGGACACTCTCCCAGCTGAGGCAAGTCACCTGTCTTCCCCAATCCCCGGCATGGCCGTCATTTTCTATACCATAGCCTGTAATAACTACAGCCTCCGGGACCTCATATTTCAATTGCCCTCGCTCCGAGCTGATGCAGATGGAATGGAGTCTGCCTGTGGAAGCTAACACTGGCTGGGCAGCCTTCTCTCTATGCAAATGTCCGCTCTTCCCGCCCGATTTTTCCAGCAAGTAAACCTGGCTTATTTCCATCCAGCGATCAATCGCTTTGCACATATCATAAACCGTCAAAGCCGCTACGGTCACTGCGGTAATTGCTTCCATCTCGACCCCGGTCTTACCGGTGGTTCTGACTTCAGAACGAATGACCAAAACTGGCAGGAGATCATCGAAAATAAACTCAATATCCACCGCGGTCAGCATCAGGGGATGGCACATGGGGATCAGGGTTGCAGTTTGTTTGGCTCCCATAATGCCTGCAACTTGCGCGACTGAGAGCACATCACCCTTTTTGACAGTCCCCTCACGAATTGCAGCTAGGGTGGCAGGCATCATACGGAGCACCGCTTGCGCCCTAGCCACGCGGCAGCTGTCTTCTTTATCGGTCACATCCACCATACGGGCATAACCCTGAGGATTTATATGGGTCAGGTCCAAATGAATCAGCCTCCAATCTGGTACATTTTACGGTGGTTGTCTGCTCCCCAGCCCTTATCCATCTGGTGCCTTTCCGGCTTGGAATTGATGGTGTCCAGAAATATCTGCCGCAGTTGTTCATCGCTGAACCGATTCTCCAAAGCCAGCTTCAGGTCGCTCTCTTTGCGGTCATACAGGCATCCGCGCAGTTTCCCCTCTGCAGTCATTCGTATGCGGTTGCATTCGGCGCAGAAGTGGTTGCTCATGGGGCTTATGAACCCCACCGAACCCTTACCACCTTCAAGGTAGTAATACTTGGCCGGGCCATTGCCCTTTATCTTCCTGCCTTCCACTAGATGATATTTCTTCTTTATCAACCGGCGGGTTTCTTCACTTGTCACAATATTGTCCCGGTTCCAGAATTGGAGGTCACCTATCGGCATGAATTCTATGAAACGGATATGCAGCGGACGGGTGTAGGCCAATTGGGCAAAATCCAGAATTTCGTTATCATTGAATCCTCTGATGAGCACGGTATTGATCTTGACTGGTTCCAGGCCCATGGCCAGAGCCAAATCAATGGATTTCATCACTTTGCTCAGCTTGCCCACCCGGGTGATGTAACCATATTTTTCTTCCACCAAGGAATCCAGGCTGAAATTGACCCGGTCCAAACCAGCCCCCTGCAAATCAGCTGCCATGTCTGCGAACAACACCCCGTTTGTTGTTAGGGAGATATCGTCTATGCCGTCGATATCCCGTATATATCTGA
>JAAZOA010000250.1 GCA_012798055.1 Syntrophomonadaceae bacterium
ACTCCGCTTTCAGAATGAGGAGCGGTAACTCACGACCTGACTCCTGTCCAAATAAACACGGGGTACAACCTGACTTGGGCCATCCGCAACAGGGATTTGATAGCCCCCCTCGTAACTAAAAACCAACTCTACGATTGCATTCTGGATGGCATTCAGATACTCTCCACGGATAGGGACTTGGTAAATACAGAAGCCGGGAACGCCGTCGACCTCCTGGTTTTTACTGATAAGCCCGGTGGATGCTAGAGATATCTCTCCCCCTACCTGGATAGCGACCTGGGTATAACTGCAATCCAATTCATCGGGCAGCTCTTCTGCCCCCAGGTTGTAAGGAAGGTTCAATTCCTGGTATATGCACTCAGATATGAGATCTATTCCAGCTTCCACAGATTGTCTGGCTTGCTCCATCCGGTAATCATTGCGGGCACATCTTGCCCCCATGAGCGCAATGTTCATCAATGTGGTTCCCAACAGACATAATCCTACCATGATTACCAGTGCCAGTATTGTCAGGTTGCCGGAATCCCGCGATCCAACCATGATAGTCCCCTGTCCTTCAGAAATGATCTTATTTTCTGATCGATTACCGGCCAGTCTTCAAGCACAAAATATCCCGCCTAGTTTATCCTGAGGTAGAAGCCCGTTGCGAGATCGTGATGAGCACCCTCTTTGGTTGCCGAAATATTTATCACCAGCAATCGGCCATAGCGAGCAAAACTCAGGGAACTGATGTTTTCGGCCACTGGAATTCTTACCGTCCCGCTAGTGTTGATCTGTTCCCGATAGAGCTGATTGTTGTACCGGTAATAGCGGATTTGGTTACCGTTCCAGGCGATCAATCTGAGCTCAGTATTACCCGCCAACAACTCGATTCCCTTTCCTTCCCGAACATCCTGGCCAATGCTGCCAATTGAACTGCGGACCGAATATAGGATATCCGTCTCGTTTGAGAGATGGGCGAACATGTTGTTTCCAAACACGGAAATGGCTATCAGACCGCTGAATACCGTGGAAAACAGAACCATTGCCGCTATGGTCTCGATTAGGGTCTGACCGCGGCTGTCAGCTATATCCGGGGCCCTAATAGATCCTCATTCCTTTCTGATAATCGTGCTGAGCTGCAGGATTCGATCACTGCCGCCGAACCGCCACGCAACCTCGACGGTCACATCATATAGTTTTGAGTCAGGCTCACGACGGTGGACCTTACTGACAGTAGCAATTACCCCCTGCTCGGTCGGGACACCCGCCAGATCCATTTCAATTGCCGTCTTACCTATCAAATCCTCGTCAAGCAGCTGGCGGTTGTCTCTGAGGCTGGCCAATAGGGTAGCACCGTACCAGGTGGCAACACTGCTCTGCCTGGCATCATAGACCCACTGGGCCAGAGACGACAGCAGGAACAGAACTCCAGTGGACAAAAGGCCAGTAATCATCAAGGCTACCAAAATTTCCACCAGACTGGAGCACATCTCTTCATATTTCACGCTATTAATCAAATCCCTCCCTCATCTTCGCCACGCTGGCCACTCTTGCATCAGCCATAGGGAGACCTGACTCCGTGCCGGGCCCTGCACTGCCTGTGCACATGGGCTCCACAATATCCGGTTCGGGGATACGTGGCGCCACAACCTGCTGCGCCCGGGTTGCACTGTTAAACTGACCTTAAATCCCGGAGAGGGAAGAGATCATCGCCATATAGATCTCCAGCAATTGATCTCCCCACATCCATGCCAACCAGGCCGATGCAGCCAGATAGGGGCCAAAAGGCAGCGATGTTTTGCGGCCGCACCGGCCTTTAACCAGCAGGTGGCCTGCCTTTACAGAGCCAGCCAGGGAAGCCAACAGTAATGTGATGCCACTGCCTTGAATACCTAAAAACGCGCCTACGACTGCCGCCAATTTTATATCCCCTCCGCCCATACCGCCTTTCGACAAGGCGGCAGCTGCCCACAGCAGCCCAGCGAAACCGATCGATCCGGACAGGGATGCACCGAAGCCGATCGTTTTGGCAGACAACAAAATTCCGATGATTAAGCCCGGATAAGTGATAAGGTTAGGAATCAGCCCGGTTTCCAGGTCGGTAAACGATGCTGCGATTAGTATCGTAGTAAATATCCAGCCGCTCACCAGCGCACCGGGTAAGCCGGACCTCTCTGCTACCGCAATAAAGCCCAGCGAGGCCAGTATTTCCACCAGCGGATAACGCGACCGGATAGGTTCCTGGCAATAATGGCAGCGGCCTCCCCTCAGCATGTAACCCAGAACTGGGATAAGGTCTAAGACACCCAGCCGGTGCTTGCACCTGGGGCAATGACTGCCGGGCGACACTACGGATTGCCCGAAGGGCAGCCGGGAAATGGCCACGTTAAGAAACGATCCGGCCAGCAAACCTGCCAAACCGGCAACCCCCCAAGCAACCATTCCCTCATCACCGCCTTCCATTGTTTGTCAGCGAAAAATTTCTCCCCGGTGTCTAGCTGCTGGTCTTAGGTGTGAAAACCTGGCCTTCGGTTACAGTCTGTACATAGCCACTATAGATCCCTATGTCGGGTGTCCAGGTAACCACATACGGATCATTACCGCCGCCGCCTAAAGCAAAAGTGCCGCCTGAACTGGGCGATTTGCCGGCTTCGAAGTAGTTCTCATCCAGCCCTTCATAACCGCTGGTGGGGATGACCTGTTGACCGGTCATGGTTTCCTGAATTCTGGCCGCGCTGGCGATTCCGCTGGCAGTAATAGCATCGGATTTGACTTTCGATTCATGGAGGATGCCATTATACCTGGGAATAGCAATGGCGGCTAATACCGCAAGCACAGCCATGACGATGATCAATTCAATCAGTGTGAATCCCTTTTCCCCTTCCCTGCGCTGCAGTCTCGAAAACATCCCCATCATTCGTTTGACCTCCCTTTCTTAATATCTCCGCCTACTCTGGTCGAGTCCGGGACTGGCTTGCCTTGACTCAATTTCCGGATCCCTTCTCCCCCCTTTCTTCCACATTGCCCTGGGAAATCCATGATTTTTTCATCCCTCCCCGGCCCGGCTCATATGCTGGTCAAATTCATCAACTCCAACAATGGCTGGAGAATGGCTACTACGAAAGCTCCGACTATAATAGCCACAAACATGATCAGGGCCGGCTCTATTATGCTCGTCATATTTTCCAGGGTGCCCTTCAAGACCCGCTCATGATGTTGGGCCACATAGAGCAAGGTTTTATCCAGGTTGCCGGTTTCTTCGCCCAGAGCTATCATGCTGATCACCATGGGTTCGAAAATACCTGTGTCCTGCATGGGGAGGTGCATGGTCTCACCTTCGTTGATGGCATTTAGGGCTGTGCTTAATACCTGGGCGATGGCTGAATTCCCAGCCGCCTCCACTGCGGTCTCAAAAGCAGGCAAAACCGGCATCCCCGACTCTAGCAACAGGCCTAAGGCGCCGGCAAACCTGGCCGCGGCCACCTTCGTTATAAATCCCCCCAAGATCGGCATATTCGCATAGATACGGTCGTACAGCTGTCTTCCCTGGTTGGTTCTTCCCGCTCTTTTGGCTATGCACCCTATACCGCAAACCAGCAGGCCCAGGGCCCACCCCCAAACCTGAAGCATTTGTGTGGCTGCCATAATCCCTCGGGTCAGAGTTGGCAGCTCTAAACCTGAAGAGGTTAAGACATCGGTTAAACGGGGCATGACTTGCACTGCCAAGACAATTACCGTGATAACAGCCACAATCAGGATGGCCAGGGGGTATATGGCAGCATTTCTTATACTTCCTGATAATGCTTCTTCACTTTCCAGATAGCGGCTCAGATTGCCCAGTACTTTATCCAAAATGCCACCCATCTCTCCGGCCCGCAGCATGCTGGTATATACCCGGGAGAAAACCTGGGGATGCCGGCTAAAAGACTCATGCACGCTCCAGCC
>JAAZOA010000251.1 GCA_012798055.1 Syntrophomonadaceae bacterium
ACCTGGCTAACGGTTTTTTCTTCCCGTAGAAGTTCCAGGACTACTTTTGATTTGAATTCTGGCGCATAATGATTTCTTTTCATGTGTCTAATTCTATCTTATTCAATCCATTTTTGTGTCCAACTACCTGGGGACATTATACATTTCATTGAGCCATTCCCGGCGGTTTTTCATATGGTAAGGAATGGATTTAATGCGCTGGCAGAGAAATATCAGGTGGATCCGGCCATATTATTCTGGACCTATCTGCGCTGGACTGAAGAAAACGAAGCTGCTTCTTCCTGATTGCATTAGAGAGGAATTCAATAAATGATCCAAAAAAATGTATTAAGCTAGCATTATAAATGGTGGTTATGGTAGAATTTTGTCGAAATATACGTAATATATAATGACATGCTTGAATAAAGGCAAACTCATCGAAAGGCGAGGACGCAAAGCTACGGGTCTAAAGCAGTGAGGCCAGGACAGCCGGGTTGCTGGGAGCTTATAGTATTTGTACTATGCCTGCTGGCAGTGCGTCCAGCAGGTTTATTATTTGTTGGGCGATTGATATGGAGACTGATGCACAAAAACGAGCTTGAAAAAGTGTACCGGTTTGTTTTGATGTGGCACGGATGGACGGCAAGACCGCGTTTTTTGGAGTAGGACGGTTTTAGAAAATGACAGAAAGTTGGGAATTGGGATGAACCAGGAATTGTCCAAGCAGATATGGGTTCCTGAGGAACACAGGCCCCACAAGCACTCTGAACAACTTAATCAAATGATCCTGGACAATGCTCATGACCTTATCGCGATCCACAAAATGTCCGACCTTAGCTACGAATATGCCAATCCTGCTACCATCAAAACTCTGGGCTACTCGAGTGAGGAATTGTTAAAGTCAAATGTCCTGGAATTGATCCACCCGGAAGACCTGGAGCGAGTCCTGAATGTGCTCAAGGAAAAGCTTCCGCTAGGTCGAGGTCAGGCCGATTACCGCTACCGCAGGAAAGATGGTTCCTACGTTTGGTTGGAGGCTACTGGGACCCTATTGCCACGCGAGGATGAACCGGCCATGATCATAATTTCCCGCGATATAACCGAGCGCAAGCTGATGGAAGAAGCCCTCCTTAATAGCGAGTTGCGCTACCGCATGGTGGTTGAAGACCAGACTGAATTGATAGGACGCTGTCAGCCCGACCTGACAATCACCTTTGTCAACCAGGCTTTATGTGATGCTTTTGGCAAATCCGCTGAGGAGTTGAAAGGAAAATCCTTTCTCACCTTATTGCCAGAGGCAAACCACGCGGGTACCAGGGAATTCCTAAGTCAATTTACGGCAAATAATTCGGTCATGAGCCTAACCAATCCGTCAATTAGGCCAACTGGCGAGGTCAAGTGGCTGGAATGGACTACCCGGGCTATTTTTGACGAATCCGGACAGATTGTAGAATACCAAGGTGTTGCCCGCGACGTAACGGACCAAAAGAATCTGCAGGCGCAGCTGCAGAACTATCAAGATGAACTGGAGGACAAGGTCCGCGAAAGGACGGAACAACTCAAGCAGGCCAACAAAAAATTGAAGGCCTTGATCAAAAAGCAGCATCTTACCGAAGCAGCGCTTAAAGAGTCGGAAAACTATTACCGGACCATTTTTGAAAACGCGGGGACAGCTACCGTAATAGTGGATAAAAACCTCCGGATTACAGCTGCCAATCCCAAAACAGAGGAACTATGCGGCTACAAACCCGAGGAAATAGTGGGACAGAATCCATTCGAAAAATTTGTGGCCCCAGAATACCTGGCGTTGGTGGAAGAAATTTATCAGCAGCGCCACCTTGATTCCAACCTGGCCCCGCAGAATTACGAGATTGTGGGCCTGGACCGGGACGGCAGGCCTAAAAATCTGGTGATGAACGTGAAGAGGATCCCGGATAGCGAGAGTCTAGTGGTTTCCATCCTGGACATAACCCAGCAACATCAGGCCCGGCAGCGCCTGGAAGAGAGCGAGAAAAGGTTCCGCACTCTTTTTGAAAAAGCTCCTATAGGCATACTGATAAACAAAAATGGCGCCATCCTTGAGGCCAACCAAGCATACGCTGCCATGTTCGGCTATGAAAACACTCAGGACTTGATCGGCACTTCGGTGATGAAGCAAGTGGCGCCCAGCTGGCAGCAAGAGATAGCGGAGAGAATAAGCCAGCGGGAAAAAGGTTTAAGGTCGACCGATGCCCATGAGATGGTAGGGCAGCGTAAAGATGGCTCGGTATTCCCGGTTTTTGCACATGTCAACACGGTTCGGTTGTTAGATGGGCCGGTCAATGTAGTCTTTTATAGTGACATTTCCGCCCAAAAACAGGTGGAGGCCGCTTTGAGCAGCCAGGTGAAAGCGCAAAATATCCTGCTGGATATATCGAAACAATTCGGCAATATTGTGACCTACAATATCGATGCTATGATCAACCTGGCGCTTAAGCAGATAGGAGAATTCGACCACAGCGATCGCTGCTACGTGTTCTTGTTCTCTGAAGATGGCTCGCTGATGAGCAATACCCACGAATGGTGCGCGGAGGGCATTAAGCCTGAAATCGATAATCTGCAGAATCTGCCCACCGCCGGGTTCCCTTGGTGGATGGCAAAATTGCAGAAGAGAGAAAATATCTATATCCCCCGCATTGCCGATTTGCCTCCAGAGGCCCAAGCTGAAAAAGAGATCCTAGAGGAGCAGGATATTCAGTCGTTGTTCATCGCTCCCATGGTTACCGATGATAAACTGGTCGGATACATTGGCTTTGATTCAGTTAAGAAGCAACGTTGCTGGTCGCCTGAGAATATAGTAATCCTGGAGTCTGTAGCATCAATAATAGCCAAGGGGTTGCAACGCAAGGCCTATGCTGAGGCATTGGAGACTTCCGAAAATTATTACCGGACCATCTTCGAAAACACTGGGGCACCTTCGATGATTATTGAGGCTGACGGAACCATATCCACCGCGAACGCTCAGTGCGAGCGCCTACTACACTATTCGCCCCAGGATTTAATCGGCAGGCAACTGACTGAATTCATACCGGCACGCTGGAAGCAGCAAGTAACCGATTATCATGTGCTGCGGCGGGCAAATCCGGAAGAGGTCCCGAAACAGTACGAGATGCAAATGATAGACGGTTACGAGCGTTGCCGGGACGGAATTTTCCAGGTGGACCTGATTCCGGGCACCAGCAAAACAATAGTAACTTTTATCGATACCACCGACTATAGGCGAATAGACCGGGCCCTCAAAGCGGTCAGCAACATTAATGCCGCTATAGT
Organism: Syntrophomonadaceae bacterium; assembly: GCA_012798055.1. Lineage (GTDB taxonomy): Bacteria > Bacillota > Syntrophomonadia > Syntrophomonadales > Syntrophomonadaceae > PHAA01. The sequence goes on from JAAZOA010000251.1 coordinate 3,289, forward strand.
TCATACCGATAATGAACAGGAATTGCTGGACCTGGTCTGCCAGAATTTTGTGGAAACCGGCGGTTATAAGATGGCCTGGATAGGCTATTTGCTGGACACCCCGGAACAAAAGGTCAAGCCAATGGCTAGCGCTGGGCATAATCACGGTTACACCCATAAATTGAATATCTCCTTGAAAGATCCTAAACGCAATACCGGGCCCGCAGCTCTGGCCATCCGCAGCCGGTTGCCCCAAGTCTGCCGCGATATTAAAACCGATCCTGATTTTAAACCCTGGGCCAAGGATGCGCTGCGCCGGGGATTTAGAGCCTGTATGGCCTTGCCTCTCGTAGAAGGGAAGAAGGCTTTTGGCGTGGTAGGTTTATATTCTGATGATTTAGCGGTATTCAACCATGCCGAGGAACATCTGCTGACCGAGATGGGCGAGAACCTGTCTTTTGCCATCTCGGCTCTCCGGGCCCGCCAAAATATCCAGCAGGCAACCGAGGACCTGGAGAAAAGCCTGGA
>JAAZOA010000252.1 GCA_012798055.1 Syntrophomonadaceae bacterium
ACCACCACATGGTTTTCGAGTTTGGCAATCGCTTTCTGCATCTTATTCTTCTCCATCATCATCGATATTTGGGCCTCAATTGTTAAGCTGATAATAATACCCAGCCCATAGAATATGACGCCAATACCTATGACCAAGACGGCCAGCAGGAATATCCTGCCGCCAAGGGTCACTGGAATCATGTCGCCGTAACCGGTGGTAGTCAGGCTTATGACTGCAAACCACAGGGAATCGAACAGCGACCAGTTCTCGAAATAGTAGAGCCCCGCAGTCGTGATGATAATCATCCCGACCATGGCCAGAAGAGTGGATAATAACTTGAGCCTGGATTCATTCAAACGCTATCAGCTCTCCTCGATGAATTGGGCCTGCACCACCGGTCCGAAAACCATCTGGGCAACCTTCTGGCCGGGCAGGACCCGGATGGGTTTGTCGGTGACATTAAGGAGGAGCACCTTGATCTCGCCGATATGCTCGCTGCCGATCGTCGCGGGAGCATTGGCTACAACCAGTCCTTTGCCGGCCATGCCAGCCCGGCTCCGGATCTGGGCTTCATAACCGCTGGGGATCATCATCGCAAAACCGGTGGGCAGACTTCTCACCTCCTGGGGATAGAGGATGATCTCATCCTGATTGGCCAATGATATGTCGCAGCCTACCGCCCCCCGGGTCTCGTATTCCGGTAGGTGAGCCCAGGATACCAGTTTCTTGAATTTGACATCGATCTTGTCCAAATCCCGTTCCTCCTTTCGGCTGTGCCGTCACGGTCCCTTATACCCAGTATTCATTGTCAAATAAGGATTTCCTCTAAATTATAACTCATTATTTGTCTATTATTCTGTTTTACTTGCCGCCCCGGTCTCCGACTCAGGTCAGGTCAAGCGGGGACTTAGAGGATTGGGCTTTTATCGGGCTCCGGCTTCAGATAAAATATTACTATTAAGAAAAACCGGGAGGTATGCCGTTTGGATTACATATTGCTGGCCCTGGGGATTTTCTGTACTATGATCATGCTGCTGCTCGCCTGGATTACAGTCGAAAACCGGAACCTTATGAAGAAGTGGCGCGCGGAAGAAAGTGAGAGCCGGGCAGAGGTGGAGGTCAGGCTGGATACCCTGGGACATGGCCTGGACAATTCCTGGCGGATGCTAAGGGAGGAGCTTTCTTCCCTGCGCAATGAACATTTCCTCCAGGCTCGCCAGGGACGGGAAGAATCGGCTCTAAACCTGAAGATTTTCTCCGATTCGCTGTTGACGCGCCTGAATGAGATCGCGTTGCTGCAGAAGAATCAGCTCTCCACCTTCGCCGAAGAATTGAACCGCCTAATCGCCTCCAACGAACAGCGATTGGAGACCATGCGCCAGACCATGGACGCCAGACTCAAATACCTGCAGGAAGACAACAGCCTGAAACTGGAACAGATGCGAATGACAGTTGACGAAAAACTCCATGCCACCCTGGAGACCAGGTTGGGGGAATCATTCAAGCTGGTCAGCGAGCGATTGGAAATGGTCTACAAAGGCCTGGGTGAAATGCAAAACCTGGCGGCCGGGGTGGGGGACCTGAAAAAGGTCCTCACTAATGTAAAGACCCGGGGTATATGGGGAGAGATCCAGCTCGCCAACATCCTGGAGCAAGTACTTAGCCCCGAGCAGTACTCCACCAATGTGGCCACCCGGCCGGGCTGCAATGAAAGGGTTGAATTCGCGGTCCGCCTGCCCGGCTTGACGCAGGATGAGAATCCGGTTTGGCTGCCAATAGACGCCAAGTTTCCTCAGGAAGATTACCTGCGCCTGGTAGAAGCCCAGGAGCAGGGACGGGCCGACCTGGCTGAGGAAGCCGGACGGCAGCTGGAGAGAAGGATCAAGCTGGAAGCCAAAATGGTGGAGGAAAAATACCTTGACCCGCCCCACACCACTGATTTCGGGATTATCTTCCTGCCCACGGAAAGCCTCTATGCTGAAGTAGTACGCCGCCCCGGCTTACTGGCGGGGTTGCAGAACGATAGCCGGGTGATCGTCGCCGGCCCCAGCAACATGCTGGCCCTGCTCAACAGCCTGGCGGTTGGTTTCAGGACTTTGGCGATCGAAAAACGCAGCAGCGAGGTCTGGCAGCTTTTAGGATTGGTGAAGACCGAATTCGGCACGTTTGGGGATGCGCTGGAGAAAACCAAAAAGAAACTGGAAGAGGCCAGCACCAGTATCGACAGCGCCTCCCGGCGCTCCCGCAGCATCGAACGCCGGCTGCGGGCGGTGCAGGAATTCTCCCGGGAAGATGAAAGGCTGGAAGATTGAATATCAGCCAGCACAAGAGGTGCGGTTTCGCCCTGCTTCCTTGGCCTGGTAAAGGGCTTGGTCGGCGGCCCGGAGCAGTGAGTCGGCACTTGGCCCATGCAGAGGGTGAGCCGCGACTCCCATGGACAGGGCGATCGTCTCTTCCCCGCCTCCCTCCAGCGGGACTCGCATCTTCAGGACCTGGTGGCGGATATGTTCCGCTCTCTCCATGGCCACCTCCAGGCTGACACCCGGCATGACCAGGACGAATTCATCCCCTCCGTAGCGGCAGGCTATGTCCCCCCGGCGGATATTGTTCTGGAATAGCTGGCTTACCTGCACCAGCACCCTATCGCCCAGGCTGTGCCCGTACTGGTCGTTGAGGGACTTGTAATGATCGACGTCCACCATGATCAGGGATAAAGGCCGGCGTGACCTTTCGGCCCGGGCCAGCTCCAATTCCAGGGTTTCGGTCATATAACGCCGGTTGAACAGACCGGTCAGGGGATCGCGAATAGTCTCCTGGCGCAGGTTCTCCCTCATCCTCAGGTTGGCCAAGGCCATCTTGATGGCATCGGCACCGATGCGGGCCAAGCGGAGTTTGCTCTCGCTCAGTTCCATGCCCAGATGATAGTAATGCAGCAAAGCGAAGGGCGCACCGTCCATTATGACCGGATGACAGGCGTAATGGTGGCCGTTGCCCTTATCCACGTGCCGGCAGCTTTGCCCCGGCACAAATTCTCCTACCCGGTAAACCTGGTTCCTGACCAATCCCAGGCAGTCATCCACTTCGAATTCTTCCACCAACATGGCAAAGTCGTTCCAGGAACAGGCCAAGTCCATGGTCTGGTCAAGGGGTGAATAGATATAGAGTCCTCCTGCCAGGGTGGGGAGCAGGTCGGACAAATAGCGGGGGATGACCTGATAAGCATCTTCCAGATTCACACAGGCCTGGAGCTCTACGGTCATATCGTTGATCTTCTGCAATTCCTGGCCATATTCGTCCAGTTCCTGAATGCGCCGGGCCAGTTCCTGATTGGTTGATTCCAGTGCTGCCTGGCTCAGCTTGTTCTCGGTGACATCCCGCACTATCACTACATGCCCAGGTAGTGACCCATCACTGCCCAGGGGCGAAAAAACCAGGTCCAGCCAGCGGCCGCCTGACGGCGTGTCCTCTTCTATTTCCAGGCGTCCTTCCTCGACTTCGGCGAGGTTGAGGGCTGGACTGGCTTTGGGGCAAAGGAGGGTATCGAAGCGGCGGCCGATTATCTCCGGGCGGGATCCGAAAAATTCTACAGCCGCTGGATTCACATCGATAACCCGGTTCTCCGCATCGGTGATCACCACCCCGTCCCTCATCTTGTCCATGACTATGGGGCTGGCTACCGGCATCATGTCGAAGACCCGGTGGCGTATCAGCGTGTAGAGGTATACCAAACCGGTGAAGATCATGCCGAAGGGACTTAAGTCCAGGTTGAGGGGGCTGTTCCCGGTAATATAGATGAAGAAACCCGCCCAGGGGACCAGTGCGCCCACGAACATGGCGGCATACTGCCGGTTGAGGGGGGGCCTGGTCAGATGCCACATTCTTACCAGGATGACCGCACCTATGAGGGCGGCCAGGTTGCCATAGACCACACTGACCCAATACCAGGGTCCCGGCACCATTTCCAACAACTCAAGCCCATTTCGGACTTGCAGGCCTAGAGAACGGTAAAAAAGGTGATGGGCATCATTGGTCCAAACCAGGCTGATGGTGACCAGGGGAATCAACATAAGTGCCAGACCTGCTCGCCAGCCCAGATAATTTTTCCTCTGGGTATATTGGATCACAAACATCAAGAACAAGGCCGGATATGTAGCTATACCCAAGTATTCAACCTTAAGCCAGAAAAACAATTCTGCCAGGTCGGGGCTGTGCAGTTCAAAATAGTAGCCTACCGAGTAAATGCCCAATGCCATCATCAGCCCGATGAAACTGCGGGCTCCCGGACTGGAAAGGAAGAACCAGAACACGAACACAGTCATGCTGAGATAGATCAGGCTGGAAAACAGCAGGGCCAGGGTAAACGTCTCGAAGTGCATATTTGCATCCTTTTTCACAAAGTTGTTTTTCGTATTATAGCCATTATTATGGCATTAGTCCATGCTTGCCTTGTATACTTACCTACCCGGGGCTCCTTCGGCTTGCTGTTTCGAGTCCCTCCGCAGCGAATTCATCACCTGTCCCTTGTTGGCGGTGCCGGCACCTTGACATCCAGCCGGGCAACATAATATCATTAGTTCAGTTGCGGACACCGGCAGGCTCTATACATATTACCAGCTCAGCCCGGACGAGGAGGAATACCATTGCTGCTGCAGCACATGGCAGCAACGCTGGAAAACACTTTGTTGGTGATTTTCTTGCTCTGCTGTTTACCTTATATAATAAGGATGATTAAGATACATATGACCTCCGGCAATCACTGGGGCTTTCGGTACAGCCTGGATGATTCCGGTTATTGGCCGCAAGGGCCAGGCAAGATTCTGCGTTTGACCACCGATGATGCGGAATCCGCATATGCCGAATATGCATCCTGTATAGATGACCTCATCTACAGCCCTACCGTGCAGATGCTGGATGATTTCAAACATCACCATAACGTTTCCCGCCTGGATCATGTCCTCAATGTCTCTTTTGCCAGCTATTCGATTTGCAAGGCCCTGGGCTGGGATTACAGGTCGGCTGCCCGCGGTGGCCTGCTCCATGACCTCTTCCTTTACGACTGGCGCACCACTACCCTCCCGGAAGGCAGGCACGGGTTTGCGCATCCGCAGATCGCTCTCAACAATGCCAATGAGGAATTCGTGCTCAACCAAGTGGAACAGGATATCATCCTGAAGCATATGTTTCCCCTGACCCTGCAGCCGCCGGGCTGCAAAGAATCTGCTATCGTTTGCCTGGCCGACAAATACTGCGCCCTGCAGGAAATTTTCGTGTTTGGCATCTCAGCTCGTTCATACGCTAAAGGCCGCCACCTCTCCTATCTGGAAATGCTCCAAAACTAGCGGCAAGCTGAAAAAGGACCGGACCGTTTCCTGTGCAACCAGCGGAAACGTTTTTTTTCGCCGCCCAAATATGCAGGTATACATGCAAGCAAATCACTCCACAACCGCAAATATATGTTAGAATTAAATTTTGAAAGAGTTCGGACCGCACTTAGTTGTTCTAGGGATAATTCTTGACAAAATGGAGGGGTAACATGCCGCAAAGAAGCGACATCAAAAAGATCCTGATCATAGGCTCGGGTCCGATCGTGATTGGCCAGGCCTGCGAATTCGACTACTCCGGCACCCAGGCCTGCAAGGCTTTGCGCAAACTGGGCTATGAGATTGTTTTAGTCAATTCCAATCCGGCCACCATCATGACCGATCCCGGTATTGCAGATTTCACGTACATCGAACCCTTAAATGTCAAAAGCCTCGCCGCTATCATTGCCAAGGAACGGCCC
>JAAZOA010000253.1 GCA_012798055.1 Syntrophomonadaceae bacterium
AATGCCAGCAGAAAGGTGAGTTGATGTTTAGGACTGGAAAGGGTACTTGAGATGGCGCCCCGCATGTCTATCTACCTCCTCTGTTTGTCGCGCCGCGAGCCTGGTAATGCAGCAGCTCTATAACATGGATACGGTTTCTGGCCGCAAAGCTTGCAAAATATGGATGTTTTTTGATATTGTCGACCCGGCGGGGAAGAAGTGATAAATTTTTATTGAGGTGAAAAATTATGTGTCTGATTCTATGGGCTCTTGACCGCCATCCCCGCTACAAGCTGGTCATAATCGCCAACCGGGATGAGTTCTATGACCGTCCTACTGCTCCAGTGGCCTTCTGGGAGGACTGCCCCTCTCTACTGGCCGGCCGGGATGAGAAGGAGGGTGGGACTTGGATGGGGATCACTACCGATGGACGCTGGGCGGCTTTGACCAATTACCGAGATCCCTCCGATTTCAACTCGAAGGCGCCTTCCCGCGGGCGCCTGGTACTGGCATTCCTGCAGGGTGAGATCGATGCCCACGATTATATGCAAGGCCTTATGCGTGCAGGAGAGCCGTATAACGGATACAACCTGCTGGCTGGCACCTTCGACCGCATATTTTATTGCTCCAACCGGGATCATGGACCAGTGCAGGAAGTAGGTAGAGGCGTGCATGGCCTCAGCAACGGCCTGCTCAATACCCCCTGGCCCAAAGTGATCAACGGCAAGAGGGCCCTGGAATCGGCTCTGGGTGAGGAGCACATTGATATAGAGCACCTATTTGCTATCCTGGCCGATCAGGAAATACCGCCGGACCATGAAATCATCTCCACGGGCATCGCCTGGGAACTGGAGAGGGAGCTGGCCTCCCTGCATGTAGTGAGCCGGGAGTACAATTACGGAACCAGGTCCAGCAGTGTGGTCCTGATCGACCGCCATGATCAGGTCCGGTTCTGGGAGCGCACCTTCACCCCTTTTCAGCCGGAGCTTTACAGCCAGGCATATTTCGAATTCAAGGCAGAGAATATCATCCTGTAGAGCAGCATGTGGGTAATCAGCCAATATGCGAGTTGCCGCCTTTTGGCGTTACATGGACATGGGGGAGGGAAGGGGATGACAAAGAAAGTGGTGGCTTTCATGGGAAGCTACCGGAAAGGCAGTACCCTCAAGATTGTCGAGCGTTTTGAAAGTGAGCTCAGGGCCTTGGGGGAGGTGGAATTCAAGTACTTCTGGCTTAAAGACCTGCATATGAAACCGTGCCGGGGCTGCGGGCTATGCATTTCCAAGGGGGAGGAATTTTGTCCCCTCAAGGATGACCGTGACCAGATATATGCTGGCCTAATGGAAGCAGATGGGGTGATTTTGGCCACCCCCGTCTATTCTCTTCAGGTTACCGCCCTGATGAAAAACATGGTGGACCGCCTGGCTTTCATATTTCACCGGCCCCGCTGCTTTGGCAAGACTTTTATCCCAATAGTCACCCAGGGAGTATATGGTATGGAAAAGGTGGCCCTGTACCTTGACGAAGCGGCCAGGTTATGGGGTTTCAGAACCTGCACGGGGGTGGCCCTGACGATTCCATGGGACAAACTCCTGCCAGAGGAAGAGGAGCAGATAGATGGTGCTGTGAAACGGAAAGCGGCAGATTTCTTCATGCAGCCTCACAATCCGTTACTACCGGTTCCAAGCCTAAAAGAAGTTATGATGTTCCATGGGGTGAGGTCTTTCCACATGGCCAATGTAGGGCTGCCAGCCGACCACGATTATTATATGCAGCAGGGCTGGTTCACATCGGATTATTTTTATCCGGTAAAAATATGCTGGTATAAAAAGTTGATTGGATCCTGGGTAGGCAGAAAATCGCGGCAGCAGGCTCAAAAAATCCAACAAGCCCGGGATTTACTGCCCTAAATCCGGAATCTGCATATGCCTGAAATAAGCCCAGGACAGGCCTGCGCTCACCAGGCTCAGTCCCAAAAATATGAACATGACAGTATAATCGGGGGCAGCATGGCGATAGAAGGGACCGAACCACTCCCCGAAAGCCACCGAGAAACACAGGGTCAGGATTTTGATCAGGGCTACGCCTGCCAGGATATCACCCCAGGGACGCCTGCGCAGGAGCAGGTAGGCGATGATGGCGAAGGCAGGGAAAACAACCCCCAGGTCCAATACGAAAACCCCGTAGGTGTCTGGTGTTATGTGCTCGGCAATAGAGCCGCTGATCTTGACCAGCCAGAGTGGCACCAGGATAGCCAGGATCGCCAGGAGGAAAAAAGCAATTGCGTTTCTCAGCCGGGGTGGCATATCGATGCCTGCCAGGGATTCGGAACGAAAAGCCAGCAGGCCTACTATCAAGCTGTACAGAGAGAGGCCGAAGATGGCCAGGTAAAGCAGGTACAGGGAAGTATAGCCACCCTGGAAGGCGTACAAGCCGTATCCATAGAGGAAGTAGCCAGCTAGGCCCAGGGCAGTGATAAAAGGCTTGACCGCAGGGCGCATCATTATATACATGGATAAGAGCAGGAGCATAGCTGAAGCGGGCAGGGAAATTATATCCTGGGCGATCGAACCTGCAACCAGAAATTCGGTGATCGCACCGGTAGCCAATAGGTCAGTATATAGCTGCGGGTAGAAGACACCCCGCAATGATGCATAGAATGCAAGCAGCGACAGGACTGCAGTCATGATCGAGGCTACCCGTACACGTTTGATATCCAGCATATTATCCCTCCTTCTATGCCTCAATTATATACAAATATATACAAAACGGACTCATTTTTTAAGACACTGATAAGGCATATCCGGCTCATTATACTTTGCTGGAATATGTGGATAAAAGGAAGCATGAAATACAGAACGCTTGAAAGCGCTGCACTTGCAGGGTAAACAGAGCCTAAAAATGAAGGTTGCGCGGTGGCGATTCCATGAATCGGCAACAAACCGGAGTTTTGCCCTACCGGATAAACAGGACTGCCCAAGTATGAATACCCCTGAAGACAAATTGGCCTGCGAGAGAGCTCTGGAGGGCCATGATCTAACTGGCGAAGGAGCTAAACGACAGGGATTATTGCTATAATTAAGGTAAAGGAAGCCAACTGTAAAGGGGAGTTTTGGAAATGTGGGCCGACCCCCAGGATCAGGTTAAGAAACAGCTTCTGCAGAGCTGCCGCACCATTGCTGTAGTAGGTTTGAATGACGATCTCAGCAGTCCCAGCAATTACGTCTCCCGCTATCTCATGCAGCAGGGCTACAAAATCGTACCGGTCAATCCCAATCTGGAAGAAGTCCTGGGGGAGCAGGCCTACCCGGACCTGAAGTCCATCCCGTTCAAAGTGGATGTAGTGGATGTCTTTCGACGCAGTGACGCGGTGTTCGAGATTGTCAAAACGGCTCAAGAGATCGGTATTCCAGCCGTATGGGTGCAGCTACACATCGACTGCAGCGAGGAGACGATGCAGTATGCTAGAGAACATCACTTGCTGCTGATAAAAGATGCCTGAATGATGGTGGAGCACAGCAGGCTGCTGGGCAGAAAATGATATAACCTTGAAGGGTTGCTGACAGCCGGTCTGTGGTTTAATCTGCAGGCTGGTTTTTATTTTTGGCCTTGAAGGCAGCCAGGGTTTCATTGATGCGCCCTTGCAGCCATTCCTGGTCGAATTCCGAATCATAGACAAAACGAGCTTCACTGGCACGATCCCAGTCGTCAGCAGGATTAAGATGGCATACCCTTGCGTATAGAGTTGAGCCGGGCAGGGGTAGAGGGACATTGAACGATATTTCATCCAGGGGCAGATTCATTGCATGAGCAAAAGTCTTTTCAATATCCTGGGTGGTTTCACCTGGATAGCCGACCATGAAAAACCCTGCTGCTTTAATGCCCGCTTGGGCAAAGCGGGTAACGGCGTTCAATCCATCCTGCACTGTGCTGGACTTTTGCATCAGACTGAGAGTAGCGTCGCTGCCGGATTCCAGCCCCAGGTATACCTTGACACATCCGGCTTCTTTCATCAGGTTGACCGTCCACTCATCGATGCCCCTCGTTCGGGACAGACAGGTCCAATCAATTGAAAATCCCCGTCGTTGCTTCTGCCGGCAGAACTCCTGCAAATAATCCAGGTCCAGGGTGAAGGAATCATCGGCGATCCAAAGGCGGTCATATCCTAGAGAAACGATGTCTTGTATCTCCGTAAAGACATTGCCCAGGTCAGGCTTGCGGAACAAATTGCCCCAAATCGGTTTGGAACAGAAATCGCAAGAATAGGGGCAACCCCGGGTAACCATCAAGGTGGCTGGCCGTATCTGTTCGCTGGCCGCCCAGTGCTCCTGGTAACGTTCATGAGGAAATCCACTGCGATCAGGCATCGGCAAACGGTTGATAAGTCCTGTGGGGTGATGAACCGGTCGGCTGGCAATAACCTTGCCGCCCCTTTGCAGGTATATGCCCGGGAAGTAATTGACATCGATGCTGCCTATCAGGCGCTGCCGGTCACCCGCTGCCAGGTAATCCAGGCAAAAGCGGGGGAAAGTTAGATCGGCTTCACCCTGGAAAACCAGGTCGAAGCAGGACAAAAAGCGCTGCGGATAGACGGTGGGCAGCGGGCCTCCGGTTACCAGCAGAACTTCCGGAAGCGAGCATTTGAGCTGGACTGCCATATCGAGGGCAGTGCGGCTTAAACTGACCATGATCGATATGCCAACAATGTCGGGCTGATGGGAAATGATCTTGGCCAAGGCTGTTTCCGGCGTCTCAAAGGTGCAGTCAACCACTGCCACATCAACCCCAAGGGCCTTTAACTGGCTCTGGAGATACGCTATGCCCAGGGGATGAAAAAGCTTGGCCACCGGATCTTTTCTGCGAAAATATGGATAGACTAATACCACTTTGCTATTCATCGCTATGCTCCTCAATCCCATGGCGGGAGAATTTGACTGTATAGCGGCATAAGATTTTGCGTTGAGGGATGCTTTCGGGATTGATTTGTATGGCGAATCCGGCCCAGCACAGGCGGGCATGTTTCTCTCTGCCCCAGTAGACTTTAAATCTCCAGCCCTTGTCAACCGTAATGTCACTGAGGGAGTAAAGCAATCCCCACTGGGGGCTCAACAAGAAAGGCAGTCCACCTTGATCAGGGCAGACTTCCCACCCCCCGGGGCATTCGCATAGTCCGTCTTGGTGCCAGGCGCTGGTAAAAAAATCAGCTCCTAATTCGTTCATGATGAACAGTTGCTGCGGGAGCGGACCTAAAAATTCGAATTCACAGACGATGTCAACCTGAACCGGATGTAGATAGTATTCAAATCGCACGCGGGCTTTGGGGTCGCCGGGCACCAGCTGTTCCTTGATGCCCAATAAGTCTCGCCAGTAAAAGCCGGCGCTTAGGAGAGCCCTTTGCAGTGGTGGAGCCAGCCGGTAAAATGCGGACAGGCATTCTCTGAGCCTGGTGATCAAGTGATCGGCTCGCCCACCAGTGCCTGACCGGAACTCGGTATCAATGACATATTCAATCACCAGTTGCTGGGGATTCTGCCAAATGACTTCACTTTCCTGGGCGAAGAAAGTCTTGCCCCCACACCTTATAGCAGCGGTCCCCAGGCCCATCCCTTCCTGGGTAAGGTCAACCCCACCCGTCCTGACCTGTAAACCCCGGGCCAGTCCAGTGGATATTCCGGTTCCTTTGTAAAGACTATCGGTAAAGAATTCCGCAGCCTGCATATTTATCCTCCTAGTCGGGAAACGATATGATAGCAGGTAGGCTCATAACAAAGCCTGGGTTGTTGCGCACCGACTGCCCTGCCCGAGTCATATCCCCTGGTGCCGGCAAAATGCGGGTGTTCTGCACGCATGGAGGCTGGACTTATCCTGATTTTAACATTTAATACGGCTTTGGGCATCAGGTTCGACCAGGATACTTCGCCTGAGGAAGTAGTGTTAATATTATAGATGAGATACTGGTGATTAATAACTGAGCTGAGCTGATGCTGCATAATATTGGGAATGGAGAGTTATTAGTGGGCAAAACCTTGATAACCAGAGGAATCGAATGCAAGACGGCACTTAACAAGACCGGAATTCCAGGCTACCAGTACTGTATGAATCCTTACGTAGGATGCACCCATGCCTGCGTTTACTGTTACGCTTCCTTCATGTGCCGTTTCACCGGTCATTCCGAGCCCTGGGGGGAGTTCCTGGATGTGAAAGTCAATTTCCCTTCGGTCCTGGCCAAACAGC
>JAAZOA010000254.1 GCA_012798055.1 Syntrophomonadaceae bacterium
CAGAATTGTAGTTTTATGGTTTAATATCTACACGTGTACTCTTGAATAAAGGCAAACCTGTCGAAAGGCAGGGACGCAAAGCCACGGATCTAAGGCCAGAAAGGTTATGACAGCCGGGTTGCCAGGAGCAGAATCAAAGTTGAGTCACCTGCTTGGCATCTGCCCGAGCAGGTTATTTTGTTTTAACTGCATAAAACGAGGACGGCAGGGCTATGAGCCCTCACCGATAAAGGCAAACCTGTCGAAAGGCAGGGACGCAAAGCCACGGATCTAAGGACAAGGTTGTCTATGACCGCCGGGCTACCGAAGCAGAGGTTTATGGCACCTGCTTTTTCATCTGGGCCGTCCGCACAGGGAGGATAGGCCTGATGTTTGGAAAATCAAACCGAATTGTTATCGTATTGCTTTTAGCTTTATGCACCATGACTGGGTGGTCCAGCCCGGCAAATCCAGGGGAACCATACCAAGCCAATGTGGCGTTATCGTTGGATCCGGCAAAGATCGAAGCGACTTTGCGCTGGAGAGATGATGTTGGACAAATAGATGCAATCGTGCCGACTTTAGATAAGGAACTGACAACATCCAGTGCCCAGGGAATGAGCTTCATAGAAATCGATCCGGAAGTGGTTGGCAGCAGTATATCGGCTCTGGAGGGAACCGATCTTGACCGCAGCCTCTTGACCGGTTCCGAATCCAAAGATAAATTCTATGTCCTGGAGAACAATCTGCGGATCACCAATCCTGGCTCGGCAACTTGCCAGGGCTTGAAACTGGAAGTACCCCTGATGGCTGATATTGACTCTCCTTATCAGGAGCTGGTAGCCGAAGAATTCTCGGTTGAACCCTTAATATTGAATGAAGCGGACAATGGCAATAGAATCGGGACCTTTGCGTTCAATGACATTGGCCCGGGACAAGAGACGATTTTCACCCAGCGCTACATAGTTAAAGTTGATGGGTCTGACTGGCTGCAATCGGCAGGACAGGTTGCCCTGGGAAATACAGAGCCCTATTTGGCAGCGGCCCCCAAGATCGAGAGTAACGCTCCGGAGATCAAAGCGGTAGCCAGCCAGATAATCGATGAGGCCCATGCCGAAGACAGCTTGAATCTGGCGAGAAGAGCTTTCGATTTCACTCACCGCACATTGAAGTATGACAGTACTGCTCCGTCAGCCAATAAAGGAGCATTGGCAGGTCTCAAGGCTAAAGCCGGAGTTTGCGAAGAGTTTGCCTCCCTGTTTGTGGCTACTTGCAGGGCTTCGGGTGTACCAGCCAGGATCGTCAACGGTTATGCCAGTGATGTGAGTGAACTGGCAGGAGAAGGTAATGCAGCCAATCTCACCGGCAGGAGACACCAGTGGGCCGAATTCTACCTGGAAGGTAAGGGCTGGATTCCAGCTGATCCTACCCTGACCAACAGCCTCAATCCAATGTTCGGAGAACTGCCGGTTGGATATTATTTAGCCCAGAATTACGGGGATTTGCCCATCCGGGGATGGTACCGCGGTGGACAGGTCTCGATAGGCTTCGAACACAAGCTGGCTAAGACAGTGGGTACAGAGGACAACGAACAGGTTAGTCAATTCTAGCGGAATGAGCACCGGCAGATTGGGGAAAGTGAGGTATCAGGATGAAGAGAGTACTGATAATCGCCATAGTCATTTTAGGTAGTGTGTTCCCAGCCATGTATTTTGATGGGGGATCAAGTGAAGGCAGCGAAGGGCTCAGTAAAAATGTCCCTGCTGTTCAGTATGAAACGGAGCCAGAGAGTGCTCCAGGCGAGTTGGTGAATGACGATAGCAGTAAAAAGGATCTCACAGATACCGTGACAAAGGCTGAGGATGCTAAAGATACAAATAATCCTGGGAATAATGGCGGCCAGCAAAAACCTTCCCCTGCTCCAGCACGGACCGAAACAGTAAGAACCGGGCCCAGCAGCAAACCCGATAATGCCAAAGTTCCAGAGGCTTATCCCGCCAGCATTGAGAACACAGGCGCCAGCAGTCAGCCGAAGGAGATGCTGGGATACATAAACACAGCCCGGGCCCAGGCCAATCTTGCTCCGCTTAGACTGGACGGAGGGCTCAATCAATGCGCTTACCTGAAATCGAAGGACATGGCTGTTAACGGCTATTTCAGCCATTATTCGCCCACCTATGGAAGTCCATTCGAGATGATGACAGCCATGGGTATAGGATATGGAACGGCAGGGGAGAACATCGCGAAGAACTTTTCGGTTAAAGGGGCTTTCGATGCTTTCATGAATTCGGATGGACATCGAGCCAATATTCTGAACGGAGATTTCGGTAAACTCGGATTAGGATTCTATCGTGATGCCAACTACTTGTTCGTGACCCAGGTTTTTACGGATTAGAACCTTGAATGAAGCATATGAAAAACACCTCCAAAGCAGGTAATCAAGCAAATCATATACCCCTAAGCAATTTCCCCTCACCCTCTAAAGAGCCGGACTGGAGCCGGCTCCATTTTTTAAATACGTCAGCGGTCCTTGTTCCTAACCAGAAACAATGATTGGGCCATGCAGGCACAGCCAATCTATGCACGTCCGCACAGAATAAGGTTGCCTGGTGTGGAACACTGGTTGCAATAAAAGAGACCATCCTGCAAAGGATGGTCTCCTGGTCTTAAACTGGATTAAGGGTTTAAGTTTCTGCCGTTATTTCCTGATCCTGCCTACGATCATTCCCGCTCCAAGCAGCACCAGTCCGGACACCAGCGGTACAGCATTTTCAGTCCCCGTCTTTGGAAAAGCTATTGGGTCAACCAAAGTCGGAGCTGCTTGGGGAGGCTCATTCTTGACGATCAATTCGTTGTCGGTTTGGGTCTCATCATCGTCATCGTCAGTGTCGGAGTAGCTGTCGCTGTCGTCGTCGCAGTCGCTGCCGTCGTCGCAGTCGCTATCATTGTCGGAGTCGCTGTCGTCATCGCAGTCGC
>JAAZOA010000255.1 GCA_012798055.1 Syntrophomonadaceae bacterium
CATCGGCAAAAACGTTCCCACCTCCCAATCGGAAGTGATTTCAGTGATGGTCCAGGAGATCGATGGGAGGGAAGAAGTAGTCATCCAAGACATCGTGGATCATTAACCATAACCCTTTAAACTGGTCCGGAGAGGCTGGCAAGGGAGGTCCTTCAAGGAAGTTATCAGCCTTTCTTGCCGGTCGGAGCAGGAAAGGCTTTTTAGTGCATGAATTTCCAGGCAAAGGAGGCATAGCGGTGAGATTGGAACGCAAAGACTTACTGGGGATCAGGGATATGAGCAGGGACGAGCTCGACCTGATCCTGGACACGGCGGGGCCTATGAAGGACATCATTGGCCGGGACCTGAAAAAAGTCCCTGCCCTGCGGGGGAAAGCGATGGTGACCGTTTTCTATGAGAACAGCACCCGTACCCGCACTTCTTTCGAACTGGCCGGCAAGTATCTGAGTGCGGACACGGTGAATCTGGCGGTAGCGACCAGTTCGGTGCAGAAGGGTGAAAGCCTGCGGGATACCATCAAGACCATTGAGGTGATGGGTTTTGACCTGATCGTGATCCGTCACTCCATGACCGGCACTCCCCACTATGTGGCCCGCAATACTTCCATGCGGGTCATCAACGCCGGGGACGGGACCAATGAACATCCAACCCAGGCCCTGCTGGACATGTATACCATCCGGGAGAAAAAAGGCACCCTGGAGGGTTTGAAGGTGGCCATCGTGGGGGATATCCTGCATAGCCGGGTGGCCCGTTCGAATATATATGGTTTGAGCAAGTACGGCTGCGAGTTGAGGGTAATCGGCCCCTCGACTTTAATGCCGGCCGAGATAGAAAAACTGGGGGTAAAAAGCTACCATAACCTGGACCAGGCCCTGGAAGGGGTGGACGTGGTCAATGTCCTGCGCGTCCAGAGGGAACGCCAGCAGAGCGGGCTGTTCCCCTCCCTGGATGAATACGCCAACCTGTATATGCTGAGTCCGGCCAGACTGCGCCGGGCCAAAGAAGACGTGCTGGTCCTGCATCCCGGGCCTATGAACCGGGGAGTTGAGATCTCCTCGTCACTGGCGGATGGGGCCCAATCGGTGATCAATGAGCAGGTCACCAACGGGGTGGCTATCAGAATGGCGTTATTATTCCTGATGATGGGGGGAACACGCGATGAAATTACTAATTAAAGGAGGGCGGGTGCTGGATCCAGCCAATGACATCAATGCGGTCATGGATGTGCTGGTGGAGGACGGCATCATCAAGGAGCTCAAGGTCAACATAATCGACCCGGATGCCGTGGTGGTGGACGCTACCGGAAAATACGTGTGTCCCGGCTTCATCGATATGCATGTGCACCTGCGTGAACCTGGCTTCGAGTACAAGGAGGATATAGCATCAGGCACCCGGGCGGCGGCTATAGGCGGATTCACCACCGTGTGCTGTATGCCCAACACCGACCCGGTGATCGACAACGCGGCGGTGGTAAGCTTCGTCCGTCAGCGGGCTGCCCGGTCCGGAGTAGTGAACGTACTACCAGTGGGCTGCATAAGCAAAGGCCAGGCCGGTGCCGAGCTGACCGAGATGGCTGATCTGGTGGCGGCAGGTTGTGTGGCCGTTACCGATGACGGCAAGCCGGTGGCCCAAGCCCACTTGATGCGCAATGCTCTGGATTATGCCAGGATGTTCGACCTCCCGGTTTTGTCCCATTGCGAGGATATTGGCTTGGTAGGGGACGGGCAGATGCATGAGGGCCATTTTTCTACCCTGTATGGTCTGAAAGGCATACCGGCTGCCGCTGAAGAGGTGATGGTGGCCCGGGACATAATCCTGGCCGGAATGACCGGGGGGCATATCCATATCTGCCATGCATCCACCCGCGGTTCCATGGAGCTCGTCCGTGAGGCCAAGGCCCGGGGGGTATGGGTCACCTGTGAAGTCACCCCTCATCACCTGCTCCTCACCGATGAGATAGTCGGCGACTACGATACCGATACCAAGGTCAGTCCGCCCCTGCGCTCCGCCGAGCACGTAATGGCCCTGCGCGCAGCGTTGCTGGACGGAACGGTGGACTGCATCGCCACCGATCACGCCCCCCATCACTGGGAAAGCAAGGATTGCGAATACAACCTGGCCGCCAATGGCATCTCCGGGTTGGAGACAGCGGTGGCTGCCATACTGGATGGCCTGGTAGAGCAGGGAGAGCTGAGCCTGGAGGAAATGGTCAGACTTTTCACTACCGGGCCGGCTGAAGTACTGGGTATAGACAAAGGCAGTCTGGATGTGGGTGCGGATGCCGATATTACTATTTTGGACCCGGAAATCGCCAAAGTGGTGGACCCGGAGAGATTCTATTCCAAGGGCAGGAATACCCCCTTCAAGGGGCGGACCCTCAAGGGCTGGCCCTGCATGACGATTGTCAAGGGACGGGTAGTGGCCCAGGACGGTGTCATAGTTGGGGGATAGGCCCCCGCACCTATGGCCCAGCCAAATTTGAGCATGATCTAGAGGAGAATGATAATGGCCAGGTTAGAAAAAGGAATCATATTGAGCCACCGCCAGGTAGCTCCTGAAATCTACAGCCTCGAGTTTGCGGCGCCGGCCTTGGCCCGAGAGGCCAGTCCCGGCCAATTCCTGCAAGTCAGGACCAGCCCGACTTATGATCCTCTGCTGCGCAGGCCCATCAGCCTGTTTGACGCCGAGGCGGAAAGGGGGGTCGTGACCCTGCTCTACCGGGTGGTAGGGAGGGGCACCAGCCTCCTGACAGAATTGCCGGTTGACGGCCTGGTGGATGTTATGGGTCCACTGGGAAGGGGTTTTACCCTCCCGGAGCGGCCCGAAAAGGTGCTCCTGGTAGGGGGCGGTATGGGCCTGGCGCCCCTGTTGTTCCTGGGGCGGATGCTCAAGCAGGGCGGCAGCCAGGTCAAAATCCTGGGCGGAGCTGCTGATGCCCAGCGGTTGTGGGCAGGCAACCGTTTCGAGCGCCTGGGGATATCCTTCAGCCCGGTGACCGTGGACGGAAGTGCAGGCCGGCAAGGCCTGGTCGCCGAGCTTCTGGCCGATTGGCCTGAACTGGACCAGGTCGACCGCATATACTGCTGCGGGCCGGAAGCCATGATGGCTGCCGTCTCCAAGATCGCCAGGGAGCATAATATCTGGGGAGAGCTGTCACTGGAAGAACACATGGCCTGCGGGGTGGGAGCATGCCTGGGGTGTGCCCGCCTGCTCCAGCCCGGGGATACAGGCTATGTCAAGATATGCAAAGATGGGCCGGTATTCAACATGAGCGAAGTACAGCTCTTCAAGCTGGACTGAGGGGGCGGCGCAAGTGGAATCAGCAAAGCAAGATATAATGATAGACCTGGCTGTCGACCTAGGCGGCATAGCGATGAAGAATCCTGTGGCGGTAGCCTCGGGGACCTTCGGTTACGGTAAGGAATACGAGGATTACCTGGATATTTCTGCCCTGGGGGCAGTAATCGTCAAAGGGACCACCCTGGAACCTCGCTCGGGCAATCCTCCCCCGCGGATCGTGGAGACGGCCGCCGGGATGCTCAATGCCATCGGCTTGGAAAATCCCGGGGTGAGAGCATTCGCCCAGGAATACCTGCCCTATCTGGTGGAGAAAAAGGTGACGGTTATAGCCAATGTAGCCGGCAACAGCCTGGAAGACTATGCGGCCATGGCTGCCTACCTGCAGGGGTGCAGCGGAATTGCGGGGATAGAGCTCAATATCTCCTGCCCCAATGTGAAAAAAGGCGGCTTGCAGTTCGGGACCGATCCCCATATGGTCAAGGAAGTGGTCAGGGCGGTAAAAGCTGAGACCAGCTTGCCGGTAATGCCCAAACTTAGTCCCAATGTCACCGATATTGTGGCGATCGCCAGGGCGGCGGAAGAAGGCGGTGCCGATGCCTTGTCCATGATCAATACCTTGATGGGGATGGCAATCGATATACGTGCCCGCAGGCCGGTCTTGGCCAATATTTTCGGGGGCCTGTCAGGCCCGGCGATAAAGCCGGTGGCCCTGCGCATGATCTACCAGGTATTTCCGGCTGTAAACATTCCCATCCTGGGCGGGGGCGGGATCATGAACAGCAATGACGCCCTGGAATTCATCATGGCAGGAGCCAGCGCCATATCGGTGGGGACCGGCAATTTTGTCGACCCGCAATGCGCCGCGGAAATCGCGGCGGGGATCAGTGATTACATGGTTGCCCAGGGAATCGGGAGTCTCAGGGAAATAGTCGGTGCAGCCATACAGAGGTGACCGGGCCCGATTCGGATTCATAAGGAGGATTGGCGATGGAGGCGAAAGACAGGATAGTCCTGGCCCTGGATGTGGATACTGCCGAGGAAGCATTGGCCTTGGTCAAAAAGCTCAGCGGTTACGTGGGGGTTTTCAAGGTCGGCATGCAGCTATACAACAGTATCGGCCCCAGCATTGTACACCGGGTCCATGACCTGGGGGGGCGGGTCTTTGTCGATCTCAAACTGCATGATATTCCCAATACGGTGGCGTCGGCAGCCAAGGTGCTGACCAGGCTCAATACTTACATGTTCAATGTGCATGCGGCTGGGGGACGGGAGATGATGCGGCAAGCAGCGGCGGCCGCGGTTAGCGAAGCCCAGCGCATGGGATCAGATATCCCCATTGTCCTGGCGGTCACCGTATTGACCAGTATATCCCAGCAGGAATTAGAGACCGAGATGTATGTCTCCGGCCTCAAGGTGGAAGAACTGGTGGTGAAATGGGCATTGATGGCCCAGGAGTCTGGCCTCGGGGGAGTGGTTTGTTCGCCCCAGGAGATCTCCCCTATCCGCAAGGCCTGCGGCCCTGATTTCAAGATAGTGACCCCGGGTATCCGGCCCCTTTGGTCAGCCCCCAATGACCAGAAGCGCATCACCACCCCGCGCCAGGCACTGGAGCAAGGTGCAGATTATATGGTCATTGGCCGGCCCATCATCAAGGCAGCTGATCCCATTGCAGCAGCGCAGAAAATCATAGAAGAATTGGAGGGATAACAATGCTCACGAACGAACAGGCCCAGGAGATATTTACCGCATCAGGCGCCCTGATGGAGGGGCATTTCAAGCTCACCAGCGGACGGCACAGCAACCGCTACATGCAGTGCGCCCAGGTTCTGCAGTTCCCGGAATACACCGAGCAGCTGGCAGCTCATATCGCGGAGAAGTTCGCTGGGGAACATATCGAACTGGTCATCGGCCCCGCAATGGGCGGGATCATCGTAGCTTATGAGGTGGCCCGGCAGCTGAAAGTGCCCGGCATATTCTGCGAACGCGAAAACGGCAAGATGGCCCTGCGGAGGGGCTTCAAGATTTATCCCGAACAGAAGGTGCTGGTAGTCGAGGACGTGGTCACCACCGGCGGTTCGGTAGTAGAAGCTATGGACATTGTCAAGGAAGCGGGAGGCCTGGTGGCCGGGGTTGCCGTCCTGGTCGACCGCAGCGGCGGCAAGGTGGATTTCGGGGTGAGGACCGAAGCGGTGCTCAGCATGGAGATCGAGTCCTGGGAAGCAGATCAGTGCCCGCTCTGCCAGGCAGGCATGGGAGAGGCCCAAAAACCGGGCAGTCGCAGTTGACAAATGGGGGATAATTAAGATGAAGGTATATTTAAATGGCCAGGAGATGCAGTTTGCGGAAGGCGGTTACAAATACGTGTTCATGAAGCCCTACCAGCATTTCCAGGAAAAGACCATCGATAAGCCCAATGGCGACAAGATCCATTTCGAAATATACGACAACGGGGTCGAGATCAGAACCCTGGTGACCAAAGAGGAAGTGGCTACCATTATTAACCGGGATATAGCCATTGACACCAAAAACAACCAGATCTACATCCTGGAAGCAGGCGATGAAGCCAGGAAGAACCCGGATGGTTCCGTGGATATCGTTAAATAGCGGCGCAGGCGATCTTTTACGGCGGGCAGGTGAGAATCTTGGCGGGTCCGGAGGAGAAGAGAAAGCTGAAAGAACTTGACATCGAAGCGCGGCTGCGGGAAAGTGAGGAGAAATACCGGCTCCTGTTCGAGTCTGCCTACGATGGGATCCTGCTCATGGATGGAAGGATTGTGGTGGACTGCAACCAGCGGGCCGCACAGATCTTCGGCTGCACCATGGAACAGCTGAAGGGTGCCTCCGCCAGCAGGTTCATTCCTCCCGTCCA
>JAAZOA010000256.1 GCA_012798055.1 Syntrophomonadaceae bacterium
AGAGTGTGGGTAATGACCCGTTTTCGCTTGCTTATGTACTTCCGAATTTTCACTTCGGTGCAATAGGGAGTATTATAATTTCATAAAAAGACAAATACAACTCGCATCAAAGGAGACAACCATGCAATTCGTCAGATTAGGCAATACCGGAATAACAGTTCACAAAAACGGCTTTGGCGCCTTACCTATCCAGCGCATTTTGTCAAGCGAGGCAACTCAACTCTTGCGCAAAGCCTATGTAAACGGTTTCAATTTTTTCGATACAGCTCGTTTCTACACCGACAGCGAACAAAAAATCGGTGCGGCCTTGAGCGACGTTAGGCACCGAATCATAATCGCTTCCAAGACCATGGCCACCAATCCCGGCGATTTTTGGGAGCAGTTGACCTGCTCCCTGGATTGTCTCCGAACTGACTATATTGACATCTATCAATTTCACAATCCCGGTTTTTGTCCCCGTCCCGGGGATGGCAGCGGCCTCTATGAAGCCATGACAGAAGCCAAGAACAAGCGCCTGATCCGCCACATCGGGATCTCGAGCCATAAGCTGCCCGTGGCCAAAGAAGCGGTTGAATCCCGCCTATATGCCACCCTGCAATTCCCGTTCAGCTATTTGGCTACCGAGCAGGAAACAGAACTGGTGAACATGTGTCAGGCGGCAAATGTGGGCTTTATCGCCATGAAGGCTTTATCCGGAGGGCTTATCACCAATTCTGCGGCCGCTTATGCATTTCTGGCCCAATATCCTGGGGTATTGCCCATATGGGGAATCCAGCAGGATGCCGAGCTTGAAGAATTCATAACCCATGCCAAGCATCCCCCGGTCCTTGACGATACCATTCAGGGCATAATTGAACAGGACCGCAGGTTATTGAGCGGCGGTTTCTGCAGAGGCTGCGGTTATTGCTTACCCTGTCCGGCAGAGATCGATATCCCCAATTGTGCCAGGATGTCGCTTCTCCTGCGGCGAGCCCCAACCTCGATTTACCTGAATGATGAATGGCAGGAAAAAATGAGCCGGATACCTGACTGCACCGAATGTGACCACTGCCTGGACAATTGTCCTTATGGCCTGGACACCCCCCAGCTCCTGAAGGACAATTGCGTCGATTATCAGTCATTTATCAAGCCGGGTTCCGACAACTGATTATGACCTGCCAATAGCCGTTGGCTAAGACAAACCGACCGGCAAACAGCTTTCCTTTGATGATCAGCTCAATCCCCGATAATCTTGATCAGAACCCGTTTGTCTCTTTTGCCATCGAATTCGAAGTAAAAAATCTGCTCCCAGGTGCCGAAATCAAGCCTCCCCCGGGTTATTGCCACTACGGCTTCCCGGCCCATGATGGTGCGTTTCAGATGGGCGTCAGCATTGTCTTCATATCCGTTGTGGGCATACTGGTTGTATGGCTTCTCAGGGGCCAGTTTCTCCAGCCACACCTCAAAGTCATGATGCAATCCGCGCTCATCATCATTGATGAAAACACTGGCCGTAATGTTCATGGCATTCACCAACACCAGGCCTTCCTTGACCCCGCTCTCGTCCACAGCCCCTTGGACTTGACTGGTTATGTTCTGAACCCCCCTGCGGGTCGGGAAATGAAAATGTAGTTCTTTGCGATATGACCTCATCTTGCCCTCCTTCTTCACAACAGCTTGTTTGGCATCATAGTGGCCCTGTTTAAGGTGTATAACAATTCCAGTATTTGCGCCAAAGAGCCCTATCCAGCCAACCTGGATAGGGCTCTCGTCCGAAGATTTCGTTGACTATATAGGATTAATTGACATCTTCGACATTGACTTTCAAATCGATTTCGTATGTGTCACCGTCAATTTCTACCGTTATGGTGATTGTGCATGATTCATCACCGTCCACATCCTCGGATATGACATTCATACGGAGGTAATCATCGTAGTCCTCCCAGCTGTCTTCATCGTAATCGATGTCAGCTACATCGGTATCATCCGAATCCCAGTATACATCCTCAACATCACCGGTATCATACCCATCCGGCAAATAAACTTTGACATAAGTGGAGTCATCATCATCCATGTCGATCTCCGACGGGCTTAAAGATAGCTCATCATTGGAGTCCTCTTCGACCGAAACCTCCAACTCCACTTTGTACTCATTGCCATCCTCGTCGGTCACAATGAAGGTTATGGTACATTCATCCCCGTTATCGGCGTCATTATCAACTTCTATGGTTGCATCGAATTCGTCGCCATTGATGTCGATATCTACCGAGACCACCTTGTCGCCGTCGATATCGTAGTCCACATCACTGATTTCCCGGCCACCCGCATTGAGAGTGCCGGTAACAGTGTCGTCATCCCCAGGCTCGAGGGTGATGGAATCATCATCCAGTGTAACCTTGCCCGTTGCTCCCGCAGTTCCACCGCCGGTAATGGTTACTTTCAGGGCTCCGTCCCAGGTGGCGGTATAACCAAAGGCTTGGGCTACCCAGGCGATGGGCAGGCAGGTCCTATATTTTGAAACCTCAGGAGCCACATCCATCATCATGTGGGTGCCATTCTTATACATGATCGGACTGCCGATATTCAAAATGACGGTTGTGGTCCCATTGGTCAGGGTCACCGTGTTGGGGACCAAGGGACTCCATCTGATCTGATCGTCGGTCAGCCCCATGGTATAGGCCACATACCGAACCGGCAGATAGGTGCGGTTGTTTTTGGCATAAGGGGCGACATCCATTACTTGAGTCGAGCCGCGGAGGCTGTATAGATTGGACCCTAGAGTAAATATGCTGGGTGTAGCCGAAACGCCTTTTTTAGTGGTAAATGATTTTACGCTACCGTAAGCAATATCGTCATCCTCGTCGATAGCATAGGCCATGAAATAGTAGGTTTCGTTTTCATCCAGGTCGTCCAGTTTTAGATAGAAGTCATCTTCATCGCCTCTGGCCTCTTTGCTGTCGGCGTCACCGTCTTCGCCATCGCTCACTTCATCTTTATCAGTGCCATAATAGAATCCGAATTCCTCTATGTCGAGGCCATTGTCATCAGTTATCTCCCCGTTGAGGGTAGCATAATCGGCACCTATATCGGTCGCGCTGTTGGTTTGAACCTCCACGTCGCTGCTGCCACCAGAACCACCTTCGACCGAAACATCGAGCTCGATATCGTACTCTTCGTCATCCTCAAATGTTATTGTGAAAGTAATAGTTGTTTCGTCCTCTTCATCATATGACTCGATCTCGAATGTGACTCTGTTATCATAGGTAGTATCGTCATAGTCCGCAACATCTGCAATATTGTCATCATCTACATCCCAATTAACGTCATCGATATCACCGGTTTCATATCCATCAGGCAAGTAGACGGAGACAGTAACCGTATCGTCAGTCCCCATTGTGATCGAGCTCTGACTGAGACGCAGAGAATCTGCCGCTGTTGCTTTTACCGGGAATAGAACCGCAGGGACCAGGAAAGCAACTGCAAATACCAGCATAAAGGCTATTAGCGCTGGTTTGAACCTATTAATCATGCTGTACCTCCTATCCTTACTAAATACTGAATAGTGTTCTTGGGTCCGGCCGCTAAAAGCGCCGGGACTCCATTCCTTTGATACCTCCTTCACAACATTATTTCTTTTCCCATTATAACCCATTATTAGTCCGAGTTTAAACGTTTGTTCAATTGTATTACGCCAATCTGATTTTTAGCTGACAGAATTCTGAATTTATTCTTAAATTATTGGCAGCCAAATTATCCGGGCATCAAGGAAATCATATAATGGCGAATTGACTAGTCTCGCCAAAATTCCGGCATAAACAACACCAGCACAGGATATATTTCCAGTCTCCCCACCAGCATCAGTATGCTCAAGACATATTTGGCTACATCCGGTAAAAGTGAGAAATTCCTGGTTGGGCCTACCAGGTTAAGCCCTGGCCCTATATTGCCCAAACAGGTGGCCGCGGCGGAAATGCTGCTGATCAGATCCAGTCCCAGCGCGGACAGGGTTGCAAATCCAGCTGCGAAGAAAAGTATGTAGAGGAAAAAGAACTGCAAGACGTTGATGAGCAGGTCTTCCCTGATAAACCTGCCCCCGAAACGCAGGGGGTAGATGGCTTTGGGGTGCACCATCTTTTTCAGCTCGATTACCGTACGATGACCGATGATCATGTATCGTCCGGGTTTGACGCTGCCGCCGGTCGAACCGGAACACCCCCCTACAAACATCATCAATAGGATCACTGTCGTAGCCAAAGGAGGCCAGAGGTCGAAATCAGCGGTGGCAAAACCGGTGGTGGTGACGATGGCAATTATTTGAAAACAGGCGGCGCGGAAGGTAGCCTCCAATCCAGCCCAATTCCACTTTTCATGTAGGCTTATAAAGACCAGCAGGGTCGCCAGTAATATTATTAGCACATACACCTTGAATTCAGCATTTTTGAAGTAGACCAGGGGATTACGCTGTCTTAAGGCGAAAAAATGGAGAGCGAAATTAACTCCGGCCAAAAACATGAACAGGATGATAGTCCATTCTATTAGGGGACTGGAAAAGTA